>JALSRF010000359.1 GCA_026984895.1 Paracoccaceae bacterium | reverse complement strand
CCCGTCGGGATGGAAAACCCATTTTTCAATGGAAAGAAAATGGCTTACGATCCAATCTTTACCCATTTCCCGGCTGGCGGGAGCTCCCGCGCCGGCGTCGGGGCGGCGCAGTCCTCGTTCGATGTTGCGAAAGGCGACACCGCGACGATCCGGGCGATTCCGGGCCGCCGGGGCAATGTGCGCATGGACAGCGGGCAGGGGGTGTGGTTTGTGCCGCTCATGCCGGCGGTTTTCGCCGCTGCCGCGTGGCTGTGCGCGCTGGTGCCGTGGGGGGGGCCGGATCGGTTGTTCTACGGAAAGGCGAAACGGGCATGAAAGCTGCGGTGGTGCAATTCCCGGGGTCGAACTGCGACCGGGACCTGGCGCAGGCGTTCCGCCGGGCCGGGGCCGAGGTCTCCATCGTCTGGCACAAGGATGCGGCGCTGCCCTCGGGCATCGACATCGTCGGCATTCCCGGCGGCTTTTCCTTTGGCGACTATCTGCGCTGCGGTGCCATTGCGGCGCGTTCGCCGATCTCCTCGGCGATTGTCGAGCACGCGAAGAAAGGCGGCTATATCATTGGAATCTGCAATGGATTCCAGATTCTGACAGAGACCGGCCTGTTGCCCGGCGCGTTGATGCGCAATGCCGGGCTGAAATTCATCTGCAAGACCGTCGGCCTGCGGGTGAGCACCGCGCAAAGCGCCTTTACCGCGGGCTACGCAGCGGGGCGGATCGTGCGCTTCCCGGTGGCCCATCATGACGGGAACTATGTGGCCGATGCCGAACTGGTCGCCCGGCTGGATGCCGAGGACCGGGTGGCCTTTCGCTATACCGAAAATCCCAACGGCTCGGCCGGTGACATCGCCGGGGTGCTCAGCGAAAACCGGCGGGTGCTCGGGCTGATGCCGCACCCGGAACGGGCGGTCGATCCGCGTACCGGCGGCGACGACGGCGGGGCGCTTTTCGCGGCGCTGATCACGACGCTGGAGACCGCCTGAACAGCCGCCCGATCGGCCGGCCGGCCGGCCCGTCTTCCCTTTCGTCTTCTTCCGTCCGGTTTCCGTCCGGTGCCGGGGCGAGGCGGGCCCCGACTGGCGCGTGGCCCGGGGCGGGCGCGCCGGGTGTTTGCGCGGTGTTTGCGCCTTGAGCCTTCTGACGCGGGCGCGTATCCTTGCGCCATGACGTCACGCAAGACCGTTTCCGCACCGCCGCAGGCGGAGCGCCAGTCTGGGCGCCAGTCTGGTCAGCCGCCGGGTCAGCCATCGGGGCGCGCGCGCCCGGCAATGTCCTGGCGCGGGCGGGCAACGGTGCTGTTCATGACCCTGGTCGGGGTCGCGGTCGTGCTGTGGACGAACCAGTTCCTGAGCACGCGCTTTACGGAAAGCGTGCGCAACAAGGCGGCGATCCGCCAGGCGCTCTACTCCGGCAACCTGATTTCGGAACTGCAGCGCATTTCGGTGGTGCCGCTTCTGCTGTCGCGCGAGCCGCAGCTGATTTCCTCGCTTGATACCGGCAACTTTTCGCAGGCTTCGCAGCAGCTTCTGTTCTACGAGAACGAGATCAATTCCGGCGGCATCATGATGCTGGACCCCGACGGGCGGGTGGTGGCCGCGACCGACCGCAACACCCTGGGCTCGAACCACCGCCAGGATCCCTATTTCGTCGAGGCCTTGCGTTCGAACGACACGGTTTTCACAAGCTTCCTGAACGATCAGGGCGCGTATGTCTTCAACTATTCGCGCCGCCTGGAAAGCAACGGCCAGCTGGCCGGGGTGATTGTCGTTGCCGTGGACCTGCGCCGCTTCGAAAAGAACTGGGCCGGGATCTCGGACGCGGTCATGGTGACCAACAGCGAAGGCGTGATCATCCTTTCGACCGAGCCGCGCTGGCGCGGCCAGAAGGAACAGCAGGCGCTGGAGGCCGAGTCCGCGGGCGGCGCGATCGGGCGCGCCCTTCAGGCCACGGTGGACTGGAGCTCGCTGCCCGTCGATGCCTATGTGCTGGGCCAGGCGGTGCTGCGCACCCAGACGCGGGTGCCGTTCCAGGGCTGGACGATGATTT
>JALSRF010000358.1 GCA_026984895.1 Paracoccaceae bacterium | reverse complement strand
CCATCCGGGCCTTTCCGAAAATGACCGGAATGGACATCAATGCCTCGACCGTGGAGCAGATCAATTTCATGGTCGTTGGCGCGCTGATCATCTTTTTCCTGATCATCGAACCGCACGGGCTGGCGCGCCTCTGGGCGATCGCAAAGCAGAAACTTCGCGTCTGGCCGTTTCCGTATTAGGCTGGGCGCGGGCCTGATGGCGCATCCTCGAAACCGGGACCGCCACGTTACGCACGAAAGGTTTCAATGCAAGGGCCGGGCAGTTGACCGGCCGCACAACAAGGGAGGAACAGAAATGTTCAAGAAACTTGCTACGGGTGCCGTGATCGCGGCAACGGCGCTGACCATGCAGATGGGCAGCGCCAGCGCCGAGGACACGCTCTATGTCCCGTCGCTGAGCTATCGCACCGGACCGTTTGCCGGCAACGGCATCCCGATCGCCAACGGCTTTGCCGACTACATGAACATGCTCAACGAGCGTGACGGCGGCATCGGCGGGCTGAAAGTCGTGGTCGAGGAATGCGAGACCGGCTACAACGCCCAGAAGGGGGTGGAGTGCTACGAGGCCACCAAGGGCAAGGGGGCGCTGGTCTACAACCCCTATTCCACCGGCATTACGCTTCAGCTGATCCCGAAAGCCCCGGTCGACAAGATTCCGGTGCTGTCCATGGGCTACGGCCTGTCGGCCGCGGCCATTGGCGAAAAGTTCCCCTGGACCTTCAACTACCCGGCCACCTACTGGGACCAGATGTCGTCCATCATCAGCTACATCGACAGCAAGGACGGCGGCATCAAGGGCAAGAAGATCGGCTTCATCTATCTTGACGTCGGATACGGCAAGGAGCCGATCCCGCTGCTCGACCAGCTGTCCAAGGAAATGGGCTTCAGCGTGGTCAAGTTCCCGGTCGGCGTGAAGGAGATGCAGAACCAGTCCTCGCACTGGCTGAACGTGCGCAAGGAACGCCCCGACTGGATGATCATGTGGGGCTGGGGCGCGATGAACGCCACCGCGATCAAGGAAGCCGCCAAGATCCGCTATCCGATGGATCATTTCATCGGCAACTGGTGGTCCGGCGCCAATGTCGATGTGGAGCCCGCCGGCAAGGCCGCCAAGGGCTACACGGCCGCCAACATGGCGCTGGCGGGCACGGACCTGCCGGCCATTCAGGATATCCTGAAATACGTGGTCGATGCCGGCAAGAGCCAGGTTGCAGACCGTTCGGATGTCGGCAAGGTGCTGTATAACCGCGGTGTCCTGAACGCGGTCGTGGTTGCCGAAGCGATTCGCATCGCCCAGAAAATGACCGGCAAGAAGGCGATCACCGGCGAAGACATGCGGCTCGGACTCGAGCACATGGACTTCACGGCCGAGCGCATGGCGGAACTGGGCCTGCCCAATTTCACCGCGCCGATCACCGCAACCTGCAAGAACCACGGCTCCGGTGGCTCGATCTTCCTGCACCAGTGGGACGGCGAAAAGTGGGTGACCATCTCCGACCTGATCCCGCCGATGACCGAGCGCGTGCGCTCGATGCTGGAAGAAGCGGCTGACAAGTATGTCGCCGACAAGCCCGGCTGGCAGACCCAGACCTGCGAGTGACGGCGCAGTGACAACACCGGGACCGGCCCCATGGCGGGGCCGGTTCCATCAGCCAGATGCGGCGGCGGACAGCCACCGGGCAAACGGACGGATGAACCCATGAGCGCAGACATGCCCGATACCGGCCAGCAGGCCGAAGCCATCCTTCAGGTCAGCAACATCGAAGTGATCTACAATCACGTCATTCTGGTGCTCAAGGGCGTTTCGCTGGCGGTGCCCAAGGGGGGCATCACGGCGCTTCTTGGCGGCAACGGCGCCGGAAAGACCACGACGCTGAAGGCCATTTCGAACCTGCTGCGCTCTGAGCGCGGCGAGGTGACCAAGGGAACGATCCGCTACCATGGCGAACCGGTCGCCGCACTGAAACCGGCGGAACTGGTGCGCCGAGGCGTCATTCAGGTGATGGAGGGGCGGCACTGTTTCGAACATCTGACCGTCGAGAAAAA
>JALSRF010000357.1 GCA_026984895.1 Paracoccaceae bacterium | reverse complement strand
AGGAACAACCCGAGATAGAAACGAACTTCACCAATCATTCCGCAGCCTCGCCTGACGCAACTTCAGCCCCGAAGAAAACCCCGTCGTCGATCACCGACTGGACGATCTTTCTGTCCACGGTCTTGCTGTCGGCGCTCCATGCATAAAGAAGCGACATGTCGCAGACCTGATTGATCAGCCGCGGTATGCCGCCGGTCACTTCGTAGATCAACGCTCCGGCCTTTTCGTCTATCTCGTCGCCCGAGCCGCCCGCCACGCGCAGGCGGTGGGCGATGAACTCTGCGGTTGCTTCCTCGCTCAGAGGACCAAGATGGAAGCTGGCGGCAATCCGTTGCGCCAGCTGGCGCAGTTCCGGCCGCTTGATCATCTGGCGCAGTTCATCCTGGCCCACCAGAACGAGCTGGATCAGTTCGTCCTTGTTGGAATTTATGTTTGTCAGCATGCGCAATTCTTCAAGGCTTTCCTGTGAAAGGTTCTGCGCCTCGTCAAAGATCAGAATGACGCGGCGGCCCTCGGCATAGTTTTCGATCAGGAAATCCTGAAGCACCTGGAACTGGCTGACGTAACCGTCGGCGGGATCGAAACCGACGCCCAGAGAATGCAGGACCCACTGGATCAGTTCGCCACGGTTGCCCTGGGCGTTCGATATCAGCCCGACCACGGAATCCTCTTCGATATGCCGCAACACCTGCCGCAGCAGCGTGGTCTTGCCGCAACCGACCGCGCCGGTGATCAGGGTGATGGGGGCGCGCGAAAGGATACCGAACTCCAGCACGGAGAAGGCACGCTTGTGCTGATCCGACCAGTAAAGGAACGCCGGGTCCGGGACCAGGGTGAACGGTCGCTCGGTGAACCCGAAATTCTCCAGGTAGAATCCTGGCTGATGGTCAGCCGAATCCGTTTGTTTGTCTGCGCGGCTCATCGAGGCCCTTGCTCAATTTTCTTCAATCGTAACAGCCGGACGGTCCGCACCGCGGATCCGGCACCACTTCACCCCTGGATAATTAAGGCGTGCCGCGGCAAATTTCACCACTTCTTTTCGATGCCGGATGCATTGGCAACCGATCGTCTGCTGTCACCTAACGGCTTTTTGGCTTGATTCGAATGGAAATCAACCGATTAACCAGTTTGATCGAACAGTCCGGCCCGCGTGCGGCGATCTTGCACGGAACCGGAACAGAGAGCCCGGCGACCGAAGCATGCTTGTACATTCGAAAACCCCTGTAAACATGAGAATTCGACGCATACGCGGTAAACTTTCGGCAAAATTGTGGCAAAATACGCACTTCAAAGTTGGTTGTTCTGACTTAAGTTGCTATTAAGCACCCGGAAGACGGCGGTTTGGAAGCGTGATCGGGCGGGTGTCGGTTGCGTCGGTGGTGACGGTTCCAGTGCCGAAGTGAAGTAACAAGTGTTCCTGTGCCAGGAAGGATGCGTAAATGACAATTCAATTCGACAAGTTCGACGGGTCTCTTTCATCCTCCAGCATTCCGGTTGGCGAGATCACCGTTCCCGCGCGCCGCGGGCTGTATCGGAACGGGCTGAAAAGGGTTCTGGACACCGTGCTCATCCTGCTTGCGGCACCGTTCGTCCTGCCCGTGATCCTTGTTCTCGCGGCGATCGTTGCGCGGGACGGCCATTCTCCGTTTTATCGCAGCCGGCGCGTTGGCCGAAACGGCCGGACGTTCAACATGCTGAAGCTGCGCACCATGGTCCCCAATGCCGACGACTTGCTGGAAAAGCACCTGCGCGAGGATGAAAACGCCCGCGACGAGTGGAATTCCACGCAGAAACTCAAGAACGATCCGCGGATCACCAGGGTCGGGCATTTGCTGCGCAAGGCGTCGCTGGACGAACTGCCCCAGCTCTGGAACGTGCTTGTCGGCGACATGTCCCTGGTGGGCCCGCGCCCGATGCTGCCCGAGCAGCGCCCGATGTATCCCGGCCTCGCCTACTATGCCGTGCGCCCGGGCATTACCGGGTTCTGGCAGGTGTCGGAGCGCAACGACAGCGAATTCGCCAAGCGCGCGGACTTCGACCGGCAGTATGATGAGCAGCTTTCCTTCACGACCGATATCGCACTTATGGCCAGAACCGTCGGGGTGGTTGTCAGGGGCACCGGCTACTAGACCCGGCACCGCAGACCTGGACCTGCCGCCCTGTTCCGGCAGGTGCGTCCGCCGGTCGCGAAACGGATGGCAGAGGTCACGGCATTGCGCTTCAAGGCAGGCATACTGATTCTGATCGCGGTCTTGTCTGTCAACGTCCTGGCAGGCTGCGAATCCTCCGAACAGAAGGCCGAACGCCATTTCCAGTCGGCGCTCGTTCTTCTGGAATCGGGCGACGAGAAACGCGCGATCCTCGAATTCAGGAATGTCCTGCGGCTGAACCCCCGCCACCACAAGGCGCGTGCCGCCTACGGCGCGCTCCTTCGCCGACGCGGCGACCTGTCGGGCGCCCTGGCACAATACGTCTACATGGCCGAGCAGTTCCCCGACGATCTTTCCGCGCAACAAAACGCCGCCGAACTCGACGCGCTGACCGGGAAGTGGAAGGAAATGGCCCCGTTTCTTTCCGCCGCGGAAAGGCTCGCTCCGAACGATCCCGCTACGCGCGCCCTGCGGCTGATCTACCGGTATCAGATGCTCGGGCCCGGCACGAAACCGGACATCCGCAGGGACATTGCGGCGCGCGCATCCGCTCTGCTTGAGCAGCTTCCCGATGACATCCTGCTGTACAAGGTGGTCATCGACAGCGCCATCCGCGACGGCCGCCCGAAGGCTGCGCTGGCAGCGCTGGATCGGGCGATCGCGCGCGCGCCCGACGACAAGACGCTGTACATGGCCCGGCTGTCGGTTCTGGCCGACCTGGGCGACACCGCCGGGATCGAGCGTCAGCTGGCCGAACTGGCCGACAGGTTTCCCGATGACAGGGATGCGCGCAACGCCCTCGTGCAGTGGTATGTCTCGCAAGGTCGCCAGGACGATGCCGAACGGGTGCTGCGCGCCACCGCCAGGCGAACCGGCGCGCTGGACGATCGTCTGCGCCTGGTGCGCTTCCTGGCCGATACCCTGGGAACCGATGCCGCGCTGAACGCGCTTGACGGCATGGACAGCCAGGGCAGCGACGCGATCGTGCTGACCGGCCTGCGGGCCGGGCTGCTGTATGAAAAGGGCCGGCGGGATGAAGCGCGGGCCGCGCTCAGGGCCGCGCTCGACGGCGCGCCGCCCTCGGACGCTGAGCGCAAGGCACGCATGATCCTTGCCGAAATCCTCGACGACAGCGGGGACGAACCCGGAGCGCGCGCCGCGGTCGCGCAGGTCCTGTCCGAGGACGAAGGCAACGTGGACGCCCTGAAGATGCAGGCGCGCTGGCAGATTCAGGACGACCGGATCGCCGATGCCGTTGCGAGCCTGCGCACCGCATTGAACCGCGCGCCCCGGGACGTCGAGGTGCTGACCCTTCTGGCGCGCGCCCATGAACGTGCCGGCAACCGCGACCTTGCCGGCGAGATGCTGGCCCTTGCACTGGACGCCTCGAACAACGCGCCCGCGCAGGCGGTGGCCTATGCCGACGAACTGATCAGACAGGACCGGACGGCGCAGGCGGAGGGCGTGCTGAAGGATTCGCTCAGGCTGCACCCCGATAACGAACCCCTGCTTGAGCGGCTTGGGGCGCTTTATGTCGCCGCTCTGGACTGGCCCCGGGCACGGCAGGTTCAGGAAAAGCTTGCCTCCTTGCCGGCGCCCACGGCACGCGCCCGGGCGGCGGCGCTGAAGCTGCAGATATTGCGCGGACAGGGGCGGCACGACGAGGCGATGTCCCTGCTGCACGATCTGGCCTCCTCGCAACCGCAGGGCGCGGGCGCCTCCGACGCGCGCGTGGCGCTCGTGCGCAGCTACATCGAACGCGGTGAACTGGACAAGGCCCGCCAGGAGGTGGCCCGCCTGCGGGCCGACGCCCCGGATGACGGCAGGGCGATCTTGCTGGAGGCCGCGGTGGATGTCGCGGCAGGTCGCCCGGAGGCCGCCGAGCGCGCCCTGCGCGACACTCTCGGGCGCGATCCGGCGCAGCTTCAGGCCTGGGTCGCTCTTTACCGGTTGAAACTGCTGGATGGCGCGCCTGACAGCGCATCGCGGGTTCTGGCCTCGGCGCTGGAAGCCCTGCCCGATAACCGCGTTCTGCTGTGGATGCGCGCCGGCGAACTGGAACATGGCGCAGACCCGCAAGGCGCGATCGCGATCTACGAACGCCTTTATGCCGAGGACAGTTCGGACCCGATCATCGCCAACAACCTTGCCAGCCTGCTGTCTTCCACGCATACGGACGCGCGCACCATCGAAAGGGCCGCCACCATCGCCCGCCGGCTGCGCTATTCCCGGGAGCCGGCCTTTCAGGATACTTACGGCTGGATTGCGCTGCTGCAGGGCAACATCGACGAAGCGATCCGCACGCTGGAGCCCGCCGCAGCCGGGTTGCCCGACGATCCGGGCACCCAGTATCACCTGGCCCGGGCCTATCTGGCCAAGGGCCGCAAGAGCGAGGCGCTGGAGCGGTTTCGCAAGGTCCTCTCTCTTGTCGGCCCCGACGCCAAAAGCGACCTGGCAAGCGCGGCGCGCGACGCGATTTCCCGGCTGGACCGGAAGGACTGAGCCGGCGCCGCACGGGCGCCGCACGGGCGCCACAAGGGCACGACGCCGGGCAGCGCCGGACGATTCGGGCGCAACCAGCCAGGGGCTCGACCGGCAGAGCCCCGGCCGTTCCCGGTTCCATACTGGCAATAATGGCGAACATGTGGTATTTTTGTGTCGAAATGATGCGCTCCGGCCGACACGATGGGCCGGTTTCGTGTTAACAAAATAGAAAGTAATTCATTTTCCCGGGCCGGTAGGTTAGGAATCGGTTCGACAATCGCAATATTAGGGGGAGTGCACCATGCTTCGGATTTTCTTTGGTGCTTTGATGTTCGTTTTCTTCGGGGCCGCTGCCATGGCCCAGGGACAATACAAGATCCAGCCGGGAGACTCGCTTCAGATCGAGGTGCTTGAGGATCAGTCCCTGAACCGGTCGGTTCTGGTCCTGCCGGACGGCAATATCAGCTTGCCGCTGATTGGCACCGTCAGGGCGGCGGGCATGTCGCTAAGCGACCTGCGGGCCAAGCTCGTTGCCGCCTATCAGCCGAATTTTGCATCCAAGCCGAACGTGTATGTGACCGTCGGCGCGCTGAGCACGGCGACGGCCACCACCAGCGCCGGCGGATCGGTCTACATCATGGGCGCGGTGAACAACCCGGGGAAATATACCGTCTCGTCCGGGACGACGCTGCTGCAGTTCCTGGCCGAATCCGGCGGGTTCACGCGCTTTGCTGCAACAAAGCGCATCCAGTTGCGCAGGACCGATAGGAAAACCGGGAAAACCACGGTATACAGGCTCAACTACAAGGCCATCGAAGATGGCACGGCGCATGACGCCCCGTCGATCCGGCTGAGAAGCGGCGACGTGATCGTGGTACCGGAGCGCCGCCTGTTCGAATAAGGCAGAGTGGGGAACATGAGGCACAAGACGAGACGAGCAGTCCATAAGACAGGCCTGACAGCAGCGGTCGCGGTATTTACCGCGGCCACGGCTGTTGCGCAGAACGTGAACAACCCGGCCTCGGGCAAGCTGACCTTTGCCACCAAGATCGACGCCAATACCAACCGATCGCTGTCGACAACGCCCGCCGGAACGACCTTCGCAATCTCCGAAACCCTGGGCTTTTCGCTGAAATCCGAAACCAGCACCCAGATTCTGAGCCTGAGCGGAAGCGCCGGCCTGTCGATCGCGACCACCGGCGGCAGCGGCACATCGACAAGCACCACCAGCCCGTCCTTCACGCTGAGCTATCAGCGCAACGCGGCAAATGCCGACCTGAACCTGTCGGCCAGCACCAGAAGCAACAACGTAAACAGTTCCTATCTTGCCGATCCGACCATGCCGACATCGCTGATCGTGGATACCGGAACGCGCGACAGGACGACAGCGGCGCTCAAGGCGAACCTGGGCAAGAACGCGCCCTTCGGCGTGACGCTTTCGGCAAACTACGACAACATCAACTATACCGGCACGACCAACCCGGCACTGTTCGATTCCAACGCGCTGACGCTGGGCGCAACGGCGCAGCTTCGACTGTCGCCGGTCACCCGGGCATCGCTTTCGATCACCCGAAACGACACGCAATTGTCGGACGTGCTGTCCACCACTTCTCAGGGGCTGACCTACGGATTTGGCATTACCCATGACCTGGCAAGCGGTCTGACCATTTCCGGGAACCTGGGCTATCTGGACAAACGAACCACCGCCAGCGGCGTGACCACGCAGATCGCCGGGCTGACGGCAGGCATCAACGCAACCCAACCTCTTGTGCGCGGGTCGATCTTCGGCGGGCTCAAGTACGATGCCACCGGCACCACGCCAAAGACCGTTCTGAATTTCGGTCGCACCATCGATCTGCCCAACGGGACGCTCAAGGCCAGCATTGCCGCCGACTGGCCCCAGGGCGGCTCTGCCCGGCTGCTGGGCAATGCTTCCTATTCGAAAACCCTGGCCGACGGGTCGTTCTCATTGAACCTGAGCCAGTCGCTGAGCACCAACAACCTGAGCCAGGACATCCGCTATTCGAACCTGTCGGTTGCCTATCAGAAGAACATCAATTCGGTATCCGGGCTGAACCTGTCGCTCGGGCTCAGCCGGTCCGAGGACGTAAGCGGCACCGGGGCACCGACCTTCGATCGCTCGATCTTCTCGGCCTCCTACAACCGGACGCTGACGCAGGACTGGGGCCTTTCGGTCGGCTTCCTGCATGACCAGTCCCGGCGGACCGCCTCTGCGGGCGTGGTGTCCGACAGCGTTTTCCTGACCGTGACGCGCGGCATCCAGTTCGGGTTCTAGAACCTGCCGCACAAGGCGGGGACCGGTCCTGAGCGACAGGAGACGCTGCTACGGGCCGCCCGTGCGCGCACCCCGAACCGCGCGCGCCGGCGGCGCCGCTTCAGCCAGCGGCGAGCCGGGCAACAAGCGCCCCCTCGATCCGCCCGACGATACGGCAATCGACGATGTCGCCCGGCTTGCAGGGCTGTTCCAGCCTGACCGGTGCAAACTGCGGGCTTCGCCCGGTGGTCGCGTTTTCCATCAGAATGGATGTCTGGCGCCCGACCTGGCGTTCAAGCCAGGAGGTCAGGCGGCTTTTCCCGGCATCGCGCAACCGGGCGGTTCGTGCGCGCACCTGGGCGCGTGCAACCTGCGGCATGCGCGCGGCGGGCGTTCCCTTGCGAGGGGAGTAGGGAAAGGCGTGCAGCCAGGTGATGCCGCATTCCTCGATCAGGCGCAGCGAGTTTTCGAACATCGCTTCGGTTTCGGTGGGAAACCCGGCGATCATGTCGGCGCCGAACACGATGTCCGGGCGCAGGGCGCGCATCCTTTCGCAGAAACCAATGGCATCGTCGCGCAGGTGGCGGCGTTTCATGCGCTTGAGGATCAAGTCGTCGCCCGACTGAAGCGACAGGTGCAGATGCGGCATCAGCCGGGGCTCGGTGGCCACGGCCTCGACCAGGGCCGGGTCGGCCTCGATCGAATCGATGGACGATATCCGCAACCGGGCAAGATCGGGCACCAGGCGGAGGATACGCAGGACCAGATCGCCAAGCCGCGGCGTCCCGGGCAGGTCTGCGCCCCAGCTTGTCAGGTCAACACCGGTCAGAACCACCTCGTTGAATCCGCTCCCGACCAGCCGCCTGATCTGCTCCACCACCACCCCCGCCGGAACCGACCGCGCATTGCCGCGGCCATAGGGTATGATGCAGAAGGTGCAGCGGTGATCGCAGCCGTTTTGCACCTGAACATAGGCGCGCGCGCGGCTGCCGAAGCCGTCGATCAGATGATGCGCCGTTTCCCGGACGGACATGATGTCGTCAACCTGCACGCGCTCGGTCTTGCCGATCAGACCCTCTGTCAACGCGCGCCAGGAGGCCGGGTCCATCTTCTCGGCATTGCCGAGGACGAAATCCACCTCGTCCATCGCGGCAAAGGACGCCGGGTCGGTCTGCGCCGCGCAGCCGGTCACGACCAGGCGCGCGCCGGGGTTCGTGCGGCGAAGGCGGCGTATTTCCTGGCGCGCCTTGCGCACGGCTTCGCCGGTGACGGCACAGGTGTTGACCACCAGCGTATCGCGAACGCCGGCCTGTTCGGCCAGCGCCTTCATGGCTTCGGTTTCATAGCTGTTCAGACGGCAGCCGAAGGTCGAAAAGGCCACGCCCGCCGGCTTCGCGCTCATGCCTCTGCCTCCAGAAAGGCGCGCGTCAGCCTGGCGTCAAAGACATGGGCCACCGGACCGCCAAGCCACACGCCATCGTCGCGCCAGTCCACATTCAGCCAGCCGCCATCGGCCTGAATGCGCAGCTTGCGCCCGGTCAGCCCTCGCCGATGCGCCGCCACCGCCACGGCGCAGGCCCCGGAACCGCAGGCCAGCGTGATGCCCGTGCCCCGTTCCCAGACCCGCATGCGAATCTCGCCCGGGCTGCGGACCTGCACGAATTCGACATTGGTTGCCGCCGGGAAAAGCGGGTCGTGTTCGCTCCGCGCCCCCAGGGCGGCTATGTCCAGCTTCTCGACATCCTCGACGAAAAACACGCAATGCGGGTTGCCCATGCCCACAGCCGAGGGCATGCCTTGAAGCGGCAGCGCATCGATATCGACCCTTTTAGCCAGCGGAATGTCCTGCCAGGAGAGTTGCGGCGCGCCCATGTTCACGCGCACGCTTCCGTCGGGGTCCCGCCGTGCCTGCAGGATGCCGCGCCCGGTGCGTATGCTCAGCCGGGTTGCGCCATCTTCTTCCATGACATGGCTGGCAACGCAGCGCGTGGCATTCCCGCAGGCTCCTGACCGGCTGCCATCGGCGTTCCAGAACACCAGTTCCAGGTCCGCATCCGTGCCCGGCCTGATTTCGGCCAGCTGGTCGAAGCCCACGCCGCGGTGCCGGTCGCCGATGCGGCGGGCCAACGCCCCTGTCACCATTGCCGGCCCGCTTCGCGAATCCACGATCACGAAGTCATTCCCCGCTCCGTGCATCTTCATGAACGGCAGGCCATCTTTGCGGCGCGATTTCTGCATCGCGCGCCGTATAGCCGATGGCATGGCGAATGGAAAGCTCTGGCCAGATTTCGCTTGACGCTTCAATGGGGCAAGGGTAGTCAGGCGCCTCGAGTGGGCCGTTAGCTCAGTTGGTAGAGCAACTGACTTTTAATCAGTGGGTCGCAGGTTCGAATCCTGCACGGCTCACCACTTCTTTCCCCAGCGATTCGTCCATCGAAACGCCGCCGCCGCGCCGTCGGCCCGGGTTGCGCGCGGCCTGCCCTTGAAACGAAAGAGCGCACGCCCGGCGTTGCGGCGCGCTACAGGCTGCCCACGGAATCGCGCAGCAGAAGCGCCAGTTCGCGTCGGGTCGAGGCAGCATCGATCCCTTCCAGCGCCCGGTCCACCAGAGCCGGAGGCAGAACCGAGCCACGGCGCGCCGCCAGAAGCCGGCTGGCATATGCGGCACCGAATTCCGGGTGGCCCTGAACGGGGAAGG
>JALSRF010000356.1 GCA_026984895.1 Paracoccaceae bacterium | reverse complement strand
TCTCCAGGAACTTGGTGACCGAGGCGTCCAGATCCTTCTGGTAGGCCACGCGGTCCACCTCGGCGGCGTCGCGCAGCGCCTTCTGCACCGCGGGGTCCAGCCCGTCGAACCAGTCCTTGTTGGCAGCGATGCCCCCGGCGTATTGCGCCCCGAACCCGACCCTGGTGATATAGGGCGCGACCTCGTAGAGCTTGCCCGGCAGCGCGGCCGAGGCGAACACGATCACCCCGTCGTAAACGCCTGTCTTCAACTCGTTGTAATAGGTGGTGAGGTTGCCCGAAACGCCCACCGCGCCGGTGCCCTTGAGCCAGTTCACCGCCGGCCCCGGCGCGCCGATCTTCTTGCCTTCGAGATCGGAAATCGAAGTCACCGGGAAGGTGGTCATCAGCAGGTAGTCGTCGATGCCGATGGCGCCACCCAGGTAGACCAGCCCGTTTTCTTCCCAGGATGCGCGCATGTCGGCGTTTTCGGTCTGCATCTTGTCCATCAGCCCGGAAATGAAGGTCGAATCCGACGAAACGAAGGGCGTGAAATAGGTGACGTTCTGCACCGCCAGCTTGGCCGGATCGAACAGGCTGGCCACCAGGCCGATCTCGGCCAGCCCCTCTTCCACCGCCTCCAGTTCGTCGCCGACCTTGGCCAGCGAGCCGCCGTATTGCTCGGACCAGTTGATCGTGGTGCCGGTGCCTTCCAGCGCCTTGTTGACCGCCGGAATGAAGGTCTTGCTGGCGTGTTTCACCCAGCGGAACACCGGCGGGTGGCCGGCCACGATGGTGACGTCGATTTCCTCGGCCATCGCCGCGCCCGCGCCCAGGCCACACAGGCCGCCCATGCCGCCAAGCGCCAGCGTCGCCGCAAGCAGCACGGATTTCACTGTTCTGTTCATTTCATCCTCCCGGTTTGTCCTGTCTTTTCTTCGGTTTTTCTGGTCAGTGCCGTGATCCCGCCGCAGATGAACGGCACGATCTTTTCAAGCATCGCGTCCACGTCGCCGTCGTCGCAGGCCCCGCCGGACAGCCGCGCCGGGCGGCCGGTCTTGGCCATCATCGTCATGCCGACGCCGATGGCGAACATGTAGGCCCAGACCGCGTCCTCGTGACCGAGACCCGGCTCCACCCGCCTGAGCGCGTCGATGAACCTGCGGGCAATCGGGTCATAGTATCTTTCCGCCAGCGCCTGGTCGGTCGGATCCGCCGAATTGGCCATCGACACCAGAATGCGGGCAAAGGCGCCGCCGTCGCTGGCCAGTTCGATGCCGGTTTCGATGGTGGGGCGAAACAGCGCCTCGACCACGTCGCACAGCCGCGCGTCGCGCCCCGGCGCAAACATCCGATCCAGCAGGGCCGCGCGGTATTCGTTGATCCGGGTGGAGCGGCGCGCCACCACCGCCTCGAACAGCGTCGCCTTGTTGACATAGTGGTAATGGATCAGCCCCTGCGCAACGCCGGCATCGCGGGCGATCTCGCGCATGGTCGCGCCCTTGAAGCCGGCCTGGGCAAACACCCGTTCGGCGGCATCGAGAATGGCGCCCGAACGTCCCGCGCCCAGGGGGCGCGGCGCGCTGGTGCTGTTGATCGGGGCAAGACCTGCGGACATGTCGGCTCCGTCTGCGGTTACGGGCGCCGGGTTCAGGCGCCGGGTTCGGGCGGCGGGTTCGGGCGGCGGTCTCAGGAAGAAAATCCTGATTGATCGCTCAGTCAGTCTGGAACGCGAACCCGGGCGTGTCAAGCAGCGCAGGGCCCCGGGCGCCGGACCGACCCTGGCGTGCCGCGCTGCCCGGCCTGCGGCTGGCCCGATCGCGGGCGCGGCCCCGCGCCCGACCCGCCCGGCGCACAGGGCGCGGGCATGGAACAGGCATGGAACGGGCACGGAAACCGCATCGCAGGGAAGGACCGGACGGAAGGATCGGACGGACGGATCGCAGGAGGGGAAATGGTGCCCGGGGGCGGATTTGAACCACCGACACGAGGATTTTCAGTCCACTGCTCTACCCCTGAGCTACCCGGGCACGGGTGAGCGGAACGCCGCTCGGGTGGCGGTGGTTCTAGACTTGGGGG
>JALSRF010000355.1 GCA_026984895.1 Paracoccaceae bacterium | reverse complement strand
CTGGCCTTGTCCGGCCTGGGCTTGCCTGGCCTGGCCCGGACCGGCCCGGCGGCGCGGGCCGCCTTGAGGCCGCCCTGTCAGCAGCTGTAATACAGCTTGAACTCCATCGGGTGGGGGGTGTGCTCGTAGGCGTAGACCTCTTCCCACTTCAGTTCCAGGTAGCCCTCGATCTGGTCCCTGGTGAAGACGTCGCCCGCCAGCAGGAAGTCGTGGTCGGCTTCGAGGCTTTCCAGGGCCTCGCGCAAGGAGGCGCAGACGGTGGGGATTTCGGCCAGTTCCTCGGGCGGCAGATCGTAGAGGTCCTTGTCCGAGGAGGGCCCCGGGTCGATCTTGTTCCTGATCCCGTCAAGGCCGGCCATCAGCAGCGCCGAGAACGCCAGGTAGGGGTTGGCGGCCGGGTCGGGGAAGCGGGCCTCGACGCGCTTGGCCTTCGGGCTTTCGGCCCAGGGGATGCGCACGCAGCCCGAGCGGTTACGGGCCGAATAGGCGCGCAGAACCGGGGCCTCGAAGCCGGGGATCAGGCGCTTGTAGCTGTTGGTCGCCGGGTTGGTGAAGGCGTTCAGCGTCTTGGCGTGCTTCAGGATGCCGCCGATATACCACAGCGCCTCCTGGCTGAGATCGGCGTATTTGTCGCCGGCAAACAGCGGCTTGCCGTCCTTCCAGATCGACATGTTCACATGCATGCCGGTGCCGTTGTCGCCGGCGATCGGCTTGGGCATGAAGGTGGCCGACTTGCCGTAGGCCTGGGCGACGTTGTGGATGACATACTTGTATTTCTGCAGGTTGTCGGCCTGCGCCGTGAGGCTGTTGAACACCAGCCCCAGTTCGTGCTGGCACGAGGCGACCTCGTGGTGGTGCTTGTCCACGTTCATGCCGATGCGCTTCATGGTCGACAGCATCTCCGAGCGGATGTCCTGCCCGTCGTCCACCGGGTTCACCGGGAAATAGCCGCCCTTGACGCCGGGACGGTGGCCGGTGTTGCCCATTTCGTATTCGGTATCCGTGTTCCACGAGGCGTCGATGGCATCGACCTCGTAGGCGACCTTGTTGATGCCGACCTGATAGCGCACGTCATCGAACAGGAAGAATTCCGCTTCGGGGCCGAAATAGGCGGTATCGCCGATGCCCGAGGCTTTCAGGTAGGCCTCGGCCTTTTCGGCGGTGCCGCGCGGGTCGCGCGCGTAGGGTTCGCCGGTGTCGGGCTCGACGATGGAACAATGCACGGCCAGCGTCTTTTCGGCATAGAACGGGTCGAGATAGGCGCTGTCGGTGTCGGGCATCAGTTTCATGTCGGACTGGTCGATGGATTTCCAGCCGGCAATCGACGAGCCGTCGAACATGAAGCCCTCTTCGATGAAGTCCTCGTCCACCTCGTCGGCCATCACGGTGACGTGCTGCAGCTTGCCCCGCGGATCGGTAAAGCGGATGTCCACATATTCGACATCCTCTTCCTTGATGGTCTTCAGCATGTCCTTGACGCTCATGTGACCTTTTCCTTTTCGTCTGATCGGATTGTCTGTTCGGGTTTTCGGTTCCGCCTGCCAGCCGTATCGGGCCCGCCCGGCGCGGCTCAGATCGCGTCCTCGTCGCGCTCGCCGGTGCGGATGCGGATCGCCTGCTCCACGGGCGAGACGAAGATCTTGCCGTCGCCGATCTTGTCGGTCCTGGCGGCATTGACGATCGCTTCGATGGCGCTGTCCACCTGGTCGGAGGGCAGCACCACTTCGACCTTCACCTTGGGCAGGAAGTCCACGACATATTCGGCACCGCGATAAAGTTCGGTGTGGCCCTTCTGGCGACCGAAGCCCTTGACCTCGATCACCGACAGCCCCTGGATGCCCACCTCCTGCAGGGCTTCCTTTACCTCGTCGAGCTTGAACGGCTTGATGATGGCTTCGATCTTCTTCATCGCAGGCAGCTCCCGGATATGGTGGATTCGCGCCTGTTGATCATTTCTGTATGGTGACCACAATTCGAGACCATCGGGGGCCGGGAGCCGGGAGGAGGTATTTCGGCGCTTTGCACAAAAAACAGGCGGAATGAGCGTTTGCTGTGCAG
>JALSRF010000354.1 GCA_026984895.1 Paracoccaceae bacterium | reverse complement strand
CTCAAATCCGCCGGATGCAGAACGAAAAGTGGCCCCGGCTTTCCACGGTCAGATACTCGAACTGCCAGTCGAATTCGCGGCAGAACCTGGTGACCGCCTCGACCACCCCGTAGGGAACCGCGTCGATCACGTTGCCGGTGCAGAAATCATGCCCGGCGATCCGCCCGCCGGGGGCGATGAGCTTCTCGCAGGTTTCAAGCTCGCCCAGCGTCGTGGCATAGCTGTGATCGGTGTCGATATAGACCCAGTCCAGGCTTGCGGGCGCAAGGGAACGCAGGATATCGACCGAACGCCCGCGCCGGATCTCCACGGTGCCCGCTTCGATCGCCGCCGCATGCCTTTTTTCGATCCGCGACAGGCCGGCGGCGTAGCGGCTGCTTTCCCACAGGTCGATCAGAAACAGTTTTCTTGGCGCGCAGCGCTCCAGGATTTCCTGCGTGAAATCGCCGAAAGCAACGCCCACTTCGGCCACGCGCGCGCGCCTGGGCATCTGGTCGAGCAACGCCAGACGATCGGGCAGCAGCCGGCACGAGGCGGTATGGATCAGCTCCAGCCTCGTCTGTTCCATCCGGTCCTTCAGCGCCCGACGTTGTTCGGCCGTGTCCATGGTCAGATCCCGGGTATTGCGCCCGCTCCCGAAAAAACGCTTCGGATGCCATCGCACATTACAGGGTCTGCGCAAAATTGGAACGCCCCCGGTGGCCGATCACTTTCTTCAAGTTTGAAACTTTCAGCTTGAAACGTTTTTTGCGACTGGCTACGCTTTGCCCATGGCGACCGCCTCCTGCGGTTGGCAACCGGAAGGTCGAACGCGATGGAAGGACAATGAAGACAGTCTGTCTTGGCGGCGGTCCGGCGGGGCTCTATTTCGCCATTTCGATGAAGCTGCGCGATCCGGCGCACCAGGTCACGGTGCTTGAACGCAACCGCGCCAACGACACCTTCGGCTGGGGCGTGGTGCTGTCGGACGACGCGCTGGAGCGGAT
Source organism: Paracoccaceae bacterium (assembly GCA_026984895.1). Lineage (GTDB taxonomy): Bacteria > Pseudomonadota > Alphaproteobacteria > Rhodobacterales > Rhodobacteraceae > JAJRUE01. Next base: position 1,075 of record JALSRF010000354.1, on the reverse strand, counting down.
GCAGAAGAACGACCCGAAAAGCACCCAGGCCATTCGCGACCACTTTGTCTACTGGGACGATATCGCGGTGGTGCATGACGGGGTGCGCACGGTTTCGGGCGGCCACGGCTTTGCCGGGATCGGGCGCCGGCAGATGCTGATCCTTCTTCAGGAACGCGCCCGCGAACTGGGGGTCGAGATGCGCTTTGAAACCGAGTTCGCCTCGGCCGAGGACTACCGGCACGACTACGATCTGGTGGTTGCCGCCGACGGCATCAACTCGACCGTCCGGCGCGAATACGGCGATGCCTTTCGCCCTGATATCGACCTGCGAAAGTGCAAGTTCATCTGGCTGGGCACCCATCAGAAATTCGACGACGCCTTTACCTTCATCTTCGAGAAAACCCGCCACGGCTGGATGTGGGCGCATGTCTACCAGTTCGACGCAGATACCGCGACCTTCATCGTCGAATGCCGGCAGGCCACCTGGGACGCCTGGGGTTTCGAGACGATGAGCAAGGAAGAAATCGTCGAAACCTGCCGCGCGATCTTCGCGGATCATCTTGGCGGGCACGCGCTGATGTCGAACGCGCATCACCTGCGCGGGTCGGCCGTGTGGATGAACTTCCCGCGGGTGATCTGCGCGCGCTGGTATCACGAAAATGTCGTGCTGATGGGCGACGCCGCCGCAACCGCGCATTTTTCCATTGGATCGGGCTCTCGGCTGGCCTTTGACAGCGCCATTGCGCTGGCCGACTACCTGCACAGCGAAGAGACCATGGAACGGGCCTTTCAGCGCTATCAGGACGAACGCCGGCTGGAAGTGCTGCGCCTGCAGTCGGCGGCGCGCAACTCGCTGGAATGGTTCGAGGAAATCGAGCGCTACCTCGACCAGGACCCGGTGCAGTTCAACTACAACCTGCTGACCCGTTCGCAGCGCATCAGCCATGAAAACCTGCGCCTGCGCGACCCGAAATGGCTGGAAAGCGCCGAACGCTGGTTCCAGACGCAGGCGGGCGTGGCGCCGGAGGCGCCGGTGCGCGCGCCGATGTTCGCGCCTTTCCGGCTGCGCGACATGGAACTGGTCAACCGCGTG
>JALSRF010000353.1 GCA_026984895.1 Paracoccaceae bacterium | reverse complement strand
CGGGCGAAGCACGATCCCCTCCAGGATGGCCGAGCGCGCCGGCAGCATGCACACGCCCAGCCCCTCGGCCACCATCTGCTGGATCCAGTCCTCGCGTTCGGACTGCAGGCGCGGGCGCATGACGATATCGCGATCCATGAAATGGGCGATCAGCTGGGTGCGGAATTCGCAATGCAGGCGGTCAAGGTAGGGGGCGGCGGCCAGTTGCTGCTCGGACACTTGCGCTTCGCCGGCCAGCGGGTGGTGCCGGCTGAGCGCCAGGCGCAGCGGCTCTTCGAACAGCGGCCGGACCGCAAGCTTGAAATTTTCCCGTGGCGGGTTCGCCAGGATGCACAGATCGTATTTGCCCGACAGCACGTCGGCCTCGGATTCGCCGGGCAGCATCGGGTGGAAGTTCAGCGCAAGCTCGGGCAGCCGGTCAAGAACCTCGCGCCAGAACCGCGCGAAGGTGCCCGGCGCGATCGTGCTCTGGATGCCGACCGACAGGCTGCGCTGCCGGCCCCAGCGGGCGTTTTCGGCAAGCTCGGTCACGGTGTCGAGCGCCGCGCGGATGCGCATGAATTCGACCTGAAGATCGCGGCCAAGTTCGCTGAGCCGCGTGTCCTTGCCGTCGCGGTGCACGACCGGCGCGCCCAGTTCGTCCTCAAGGCGCTGGATCGATTTCGTCAGGCTCGGCTGCGATATGCCGCTCAGCCGCGCCGCCTCGGTAAAGTTCAGCGTCTGCGCGAGGTTCAGAAAATAGCGGACCTGGTTGATGTCCATCGGCTGTTCGTTTCGCTCCTTTCGACGGGGCGCGCGGCGACGTGGCCGAGGCGCCCGGCGGGTATCATGGCACGGGGTGCGCGCTGGGCACGGCGCGGCGCGGGCACGGCGCGGGGCGGGCACGGCGCGGGGCACCGCACGTTTCATGGCACAGGGAATAGCACAGGGCGAAATCCGTGCAATGGTGCGCTGCGCCCCGCCACGGGCGGGATGCTTGACTCCGCTTTCGGCGATGGCTACCGCTCATTTCGGTAATCGCCGAAATGAAAGGCCGCCGATGCGCGCACCTCTGATCCGGTCGGAAATCGACGTCGAATGGCGGGGCCGCCGCCACGGGTTTTCGCGGGCGCCGCTTTTTGTGCAGTGCAGCGCCTGCGGCCGGGTTGCGGCCCCTTTCGTCCTGCGCAGGAACGGCGCCGCCGCGCGCACCGCCGCGCGCAGCGCGACCGGGGCCGCCGGGCACAAGGGCGCTGGCGGGCGAGAAGAGGACACCAACCGATGATACGCAGACTTCTGGCCGAATGGATCGGCACCTTTTCGCTGCTGGCGACGGTCGTCGGCTCGGGCATCATGGCGGAAAACCTGGCCGGGGGAAACGTGGCGATCGCGCTGTTGGGCAATACCATTCCCACGGGCGCCATACTGGTGGTTCTGATCACGGTTTTCGGCCCGATCTCGGGCGCGCATTTCAACCCGGCGGTCACGCTCAGCTTCGGCTTGCGCCGGGAAATCCCGCTGAGCGACGCCACGCTTTATGTTCTGGCCCAGGTCTGCGGCGGGATCATCGGCGTGTTCGCGGCGCATTTCATGTTCGACATCCCCATTCTGCAAGCCTCGACAAAGCTGCGCAGCGGCGCGGGCCAGTGGATGGGCGAGTTCGTGGCCACCTTCGGGCTGGTCGGCACGATCCTGGGCTGCCTCAAGGCCCGCGCGCAGGCGGTGCCGATGGCCGTCGGGCTTTATATCACCGCCGCCTACTGGTTTACCTCGTCCACCTCCTTTGCCAATCCGGCCGTGACCGTCGCGCGGGCATTTTCCGACACATTTGCGGGCATTCGCCCGTCCGATGTCGCCGCCTTCGTCGCGGTGCAACTGGTCGCCGCGGCGCTTGCCACCGGGTTCTTCGGCTGGCTGCTGGCCGATGACGGCGCGCGCGAA
>JALSRF010000352.1 GCA_026984895.1 Paracoccaceae bacterium | reverse complement strand
CCAGGGCGCATGAGCGCGCCCGGCTTCAACCTTGATGAAGAGATCGACCGGCGCGCGGTTCCGGCGCTGAAATGGCACCCGATGGTTCTGGGCGCCGATGGCGAGGGCCTGTTTCCCGCCGGGGTCGCGGACATGGATTTTCGCGCGCCGCCGCCCGTCATCCGGGCCATGCAACGGCGGCTCGATCACGGCGTTTTCGGCTATGAAACCGTGCCCGAGGGGCTGATTCCGGCACTGACAGCCTGGTTGCAGACCCGCCACGGCTGGACGGTCGATGCGGCCCATGTGCTGCGTGCGCCCAATGTGCTGGACAGCCTTGCCATTGCCGCCTCGCTCTTTTCGGCGCCCGGGGACGGGATCATCGTGCAGCCGCCGGTGTTCTTCGATTTCGCCGACATCATTGCCGAAAACGGCCGCGCCCTGGTCGAGAACCCGCTGATCCTGAAGGGCGGGCGCTACCGGATGGATTTCGACGGGCTGGAGGTTCTGGCCGCCGATCCGCGCAACACGATGCTGTTCCTGTGCAACCCGCACAACCCGGTGGGCCGCGTCTGGCGGCGTGACGAACTGGCGCGCCTTGCCGATATCTGCCAGCGCAACGGGGTTCTGGTGGTTTCCGACGAAATCCACGGCGACATCACCTTTGCGGGCCATGCCTACACGCCGTTTGCCGCGCTTGGGCCGCAGGCGGCGGCCAACTGCATCAGCTGCATTTCGCCGGCGAAAAGTTTCAACATCGCCGCGTGCTGTTCGGCCTTCACCATCATCGCCGATGACGCGCGACGAAAGGCGTTTCAGGCCGAGAACAGCCGCCTGACGGTCAACAAGAACAACGCGTTCGCCAATGTCGCGATGGAGGCGGCGTATCGTGACGGCGCGCCCTGGCTGGACGCAGCCGTCCAGTATATCGCAGACAATCTGGCGCTTTTGCGGGCGCGCCTGGCAACCTTGCCCGCTGTCTCTTTGATCGAGCCGGAAGGCACCTTCCTTGCCTGGCTGGACTTTCGCGAACTCGGGCTTTCGAGCGAGGAACTGACAACGTTCCTGCGCCAGAAAGCGGGCTGGGCGGTGACCCGCGGCCAGGCTTTCGGAGCTTCGGGCGAGGGCTTCGCGCGGGTCAACATCGCCTGCACCCGCGCCCGGCTTGACGCGGCCCTGGATCGTCTGTCGAAGGCGCTTGCCGATCCGGGCGAGGGGGCGCCCGGCCGGTCCCGGTGATCGTGCATGCGCCGCGCGCCGGCGGGGCGGTCTTGTCGCGGGGCAGGGCGCCGGGGGCGGGAAGCCCGGGGGAAGGGCGCCGGGGGCCGGTCAACCCGCCCGGCAGGCCAACCGGCCAGGCAGATCGGCCAGGTACATCGGCCCGGACAGCAGGGACGGGAGAGGGGGTTTTGGCTCCGGCGGCAGGGATCGAACCTGCGACCAATTGATTAACAGTCAACTGCTCTACCGCTGAGCTACGCCGGAACACGACGCGCATATAGCAAGGCGGTCGCCCCCCGTCCAGAGGGATTGCGGGCCGTCGGTGCGAAATTTCGGCCCCCGTCCGGCCCGGGCCTTTCGGGGGGCTGTCGGGGGGCTTTCGGGGCGCTTTCGGGGCCGGGCCTGCGGGCGACAGGCCGGCCTCAGGCACTGCGGAAAACGGCGTCGGCGGCCAGCCTGCCCTCGGGGGCGACGCGCCCCCTTGCCTGCAGGTCCACCAGATGCGCGAAAACGTTGCGCCGTGCCGCCGGCAGTAGCGCGGGGGCCAGATCGCGGTAGATGCGCCGGGCCAGCGCGGCGCTGTCGGCCGGGCCCGCGGCCAGGGCATCGAGGATTTCCGCCTCGCGGCTCCTGCGGTGCGCGCGCAGCCAGCGGATGCGCGCCGCCGGATCGGCGACGGGGGCGCCGTGCCCGGGGTAGAAGCGGCGCGCGCGCAGCCTTTCGAGCCGGTCCAGCGAGGCCATGAAATCGCTCAGGTCCCCGTCCGGCGGCGAGACCAGCGACGAGGCCCAGCCCATGACGTGATCGCCGGTAAAGACCGCATCGCCCCAGCGCAGGCACAGATGATTGCCCATGTGGCCGGGGGTGTGGATCGCCTCGATGCTCCAGCCCTCGGCGCAGAGGCTTTCGCCGTCCCGCAGACGCACGTCGGGTTCGAAGTCGCCATCCACCCCTTCGCCGCCCCCGGCAAGCCCCGTTTCGGCCAGCACGCGCATCACCGCGCTGCGCCCCTGCGTGCTGTTGCCAAAGGCGAAGACCGGCGCGCCGGTCCGGCGCGAAAGCGGCGCGGCAAGGGGCGAATGATCCACATGCGAATGGGTGACCAGGATGTGGCTGACGGTTTCGCCCGGGGCCAGCGCGCGCAACAGGTTGTCCATGTGCTCGGGCAGGGCCGGGCCCGGGTCGATCACCGCCACGCGCCCCTCGCCGACGATGTAGCTGTTGGTCCCCCGGAAGGTCATCGGCGAGGGGTTGGGCGCCAGCACCCGGCGCAGCCCGGCGGCAAGCCATTGTGCGGTTGCGGGAGGGGTCGTGTTCATATCGGCCTTCTTAACCCGGCAATTAGGCGTTACCAATAGCCCATGCGGATCGATCTGAAACTGGGCTGGCTGAAACGTTACATGCCGCGCGGGCTTTACGGGCGGGCGGCGCTGATCCTGCTGGTGCCGATCATTACCCTGCAGGTGGTGGTCTCGGTGGTGTTCATCCAGCGCCATTACGAGGACGTGGCGCGCCAGATGACCCGCGCGCTGGCGCTGGACACCTCGCTGATCGCCGCGCAGATCGACGCGGCCCCCGACATCGCCCGGGCGCGTGCCGCGGCGCTGCGCCTGGGCCGGCCGCTCGAGATCGCGGTGGCGTTTTCGCGCCCGGTGCCCGATCCGGCCTTCAGCCACCCGTTCACGGACCTGTCCGGGCGCGAGGTGATCCGGACCCTAAGGGAACGCGTGCCCGGGCTGCTGGCGGTGGATCTGGCCACCGATTTCCGCACGCTGTTCTACTGGATCGACAGCCGCTTCGGACCGGTGGAGATGACCGTCAGCCGCGCGCGGGTGTCGGCCTCGAACCCGCACCAGTTCCTGGTGCTGATGGTCTTCGTCGGGGCGCTGATGACCATGGTGGCGATGGTGTTCCTGCGCAATCAGCTGCGCCCGATCCGCCGGCTGGCGCGCGCGGCCGAAGCCTTCGGGCGCGGCGAAGTCGTGGCCTACACGCCCGGCGGCGCGATCGAGGTGCGCGCCGCCGGCAAGGCGTTTCTGGCCATGCGCGCGCGAATCGAGCGCCAGATCGAGCAGCGCACCATGATGCTGTCGGGGGTCAGCCACGACCTGCGCACGCCGCTGACCCGCCTGAAACTGGCCCTGTCCATGGTCGAGGACACCGAGGCCGCCGCCGACATGCTGCGCGACCTGGGCGACATGGAGCGGCTGCTGGACGAATTCCTGGCCTTCAGCCGCACCGATGCGCTGGAAGAGATGGAAGAGCGCGACCTGTGCGCGCTGGTGCGCGCGGTTGCCGACAAGGTGACGCGGCGCGGCGGCCGGGTAAGCCTGGGCGAAATGGCCTGCCCGTTGCGCCTGCGGCTGCGCCCGATGGCGATCGAACGCGCGCTTGAAAACCTGATCGGCAACGCGCTGCGCCATGCCGGCCAGGTGCGGGTCTCGGTGATGCGCACGGCGCGCGCGGCGCGCGTGGAGATCGAGGACGACGGCCCCGGGATCCCGGTCGAACAGCGCGCGCGCGCGCTGGAACCGTTCGTGCGGCTGGATGCCTCGCGCAATCAGAACCACGGCTCCGGGGTGGGGCTGGGGCTGTCCATCGCCGACGATATCGCGCGCCGTCACGGCGGCGCGCTGGAACTTCTGCGCAGCGAGGACCTGGGCGGGCTGAAGGTGGTGCTCACACTGGCGCTGTCGTGACACGGAAAGGGCCAGGGCCGGGTCAGGGGCGGGACGAAGCCGGGCCAAGCCGGGCCACGGGGGCGCGGCGCATCGCCATCAAGGGCCGGCGCCCGCGGGTGCCGGGGCGGGTGCCAGGCGGGTGCCAGGGCGGGTGTCGGCGTCGGGAGTCGGTCCGGGGTCGGTCCGGGGCCGGGGGCCGCGTCCGGGTTCGGGGCCGCGTCCGGGTTCGGGGCCGCGTCCGGGTTCGGGGCCGGGTCCGGGCGCATCGCGGCCCGGGAGGGCGGGCGATGCGCCGGAAGGCGCAGGGCGGCGGGCTCAGGCCGAACAGCTGGCCCCGCCCAGCACGCAGAACCGGGCGCAGTGGGGGTGGTTCAGAAAGACTTCGCGCTGCGCCTCGGAAAGCGTTTCCCCCAGTTCGAACTCGGGGGAATAGGCCAGCAGCGTGCAGGCCAGAACCGCGGGTTTCTCGGCGCCCTTGCGCTTGACCACCATGCGCGAGGAGGCGCACATCACCTGGGCCGGGTCCTTGTTCAGGATGTCCCAGCACCGGGTCGTGATCTCGGGCACGTCAACGGTTTCGTCCATCTCGGGAAACAGCACCAGCGCCGCCGGGTCCTCGGCATCCACATCGAACCCGTGCCGGGCGAAAAGGGCGGCATAGCCGGCGCGGGCCCGGGCTTCGGTTTCGCCCCAGAGCGTGCGCCCGGCCACGGTCATGCGAATGGCGTTGTCGCGCAGCCAGGCCATGCCCTCGATCGTGCGCGCAAAGCTGCCCTTTGCGCGTTCGCCGTCATGGCGCGCCGCATCGTAGTGGTCCAGCGACACCCGCAGCGTCAGACGCGCCGCGTGCGCGCGCGCAAGGTCCTGCAACCCCTCGCGCATGCGCCGGCGCATCATCGGGCGCATGGCGTTGGTCAGGATCAGCACCTCGAAACCGTCCTCCAGCGCCGCGCGCGCCATGTCGATGATTTCCGGGTTCATGAACGGCTCGCCCCCGGTAAAGCCGATCTCGCCGACCGGCCAGCGCAGTTCGCGCAGCTCGCGCAGGTAGCTGACGACCTCTTGCACCGTCAGGTAGACCAGCCGGTCGTTGCCGGGCGAGCTTTCGATATAGCAGTTCCTGCAGGCGATGTTGCACAGCGTTCCGGTATTGAACCAGAGCGTCTTCGGCTCCTTGAGCGCGACCGAGGCCCGCGTTTCGCCCGTGGCGGTGATCTGCGGATGCTCGAACTTGGCGAATCGTCCGTCCCGGATTGGCTGGTGTTTCATGGTGTCCCATCCTGCGCGCGATTTTCATCGTGGGTAGCGTGCGCTGTGCGCCATTGGAACCGAAAAATGAATGAATTGACATCGTTGTGATGTCGCCGGTGCCGGCTGGACTTGTCGGCGGGGCCCGGCTAATAGGGCGTCTGGTAGCGTTAACATGCAGGTGACGGGGTGACCCGGCGCCCGAAAAAGGCAAGGATTGCCGCTGACATGGTTTCAAGGTATCCGGCGCTGCCCGCGCGTCGCCGGATCAAGGCGGAGAAATGAATGGTTTCGCGCGTCATCCCCGTTGAGGCTTTCGACCTGGTGATCTTCGGCGGCACCGGCGATCTTGCCCGGCGCAAGATCCTGCCCGGGCTGCACCGGCGTTTCCTGGCCGGGCAGATGCCCGCCAATGCGCGCGTGATCGGCGCCGCGCGTGCCGAACTGGACGACGAGTCCTACCGCGAGATGGTGCGCGGCGCGATTGCCGAGTTTGGCGACCCGCAGGACCAGGATGCGGACGGCATCGCGCGCTTTGTGGCGCAGCTGCACTATGTGCGTGTCGATGCGCGCGGCGATACCGGCTGGAAACAGCTTGGCAGGCGGCTGCGAAAGGACGTGATCCGGGCGTTCTACTTCTCGGTCGGGCCGGGGCTGTTCGAGGACCTGGCCGCGCGTCTGCACAGCTTCGGCATCGCCGATGCGGCCAGCCGGCTGGTGGTGGAAAAGCCGTTTGGCCACGATCTGCCCTCGGCGCGGGCGCTGAACGAGGTTCTGGCCCGCCATTTCCGCGAAAACCAGATCTACCGGATCGACCACTACCTGGGCAAGGAGACGGTGCAGAACCTGATGGCGGTACGTTTTGCCAACATCCTGTTCGAACCGCTGTGGAACGCGCAATACGTCGATCACATCCAGATCACCGTGGCCGAAACCGTCGGCGTGGGCGGGCGCGGCGCCTATTACGACAGGTCGGGCGCGATGCGCGACATGGTGCAAAACCACCTGATGCAGCTGCTCTGCCTGATCGCGATGGAGCCGCCCTCGCGCTTTGACCCGGATGCGGTGCGCGACGAAAAGCTGAAGGTGATCCGCGCGCTCGAACCGGTCGATCCGCACCACATCGTGCGCGGCCAGTACGAGGCCGACGGCGACGCGCCCTCGTTCCGCGAGGATGTGGGCGATCCGCGCAGCCTGACCGAAAGCTTCATCGCGCTGCGTTGCCATGTGTCGAACTGGCGCTGGGCCGGCACGCCGTTCTACCTGCGCACCGGCAAGAAACTGCGCCGGCGCTGCAGCGAGATCGCGGTCGTCTTCAAGGACGCGCCCCATGCGATCTTCGGACAGGAGGCCGGGCGCCATTGCAACATCCTGTCGATCAAGCTGCAGCCCGACGAGGGAATGACGCTGGATGTCACCATAAAGGAGCCGGGGCCGGGCGGCATGCGGCTGATCGACGTGCCGCTGGACATGACTTTTGCCGAAGCTCTTGCTAAGGAGATCGACATAGACGATGTGCCCGATGCCTACGAGCGGCTGATCATGGACGTGATGCGCGGTAACCAGACCCTGTTCATGCGCGGCGACGAGGTCGAGGCCGCCTGGGCCTGGACCGACCCGATCATCGCCGGCTGGGAAAGCCGCGGCGACGTGCCCAGACCCTACGAGGTCGGCAGTTCCGGGCCCGAGGACGCCGCCATGCTGATGCATCGCGACGGGCGCCGCTGGCGGGAAATAAGGTGATGAGGTTTCAGCAATACCCCGACCGTGACATGCTGATGCTGGGGCTGGCAAGCCGTATCGCCAGCGATATCGACGGCGCGCTGCGGCAGCGCGAAAACGTGCTGCTGGTGGTTCCCGGCGGGACGACCCCGGCGCCGGTGTTCGATTCGCTTTCGGTTGCGCGCCTGGACTGGGAACGCGTGACTGTGCTGCTGTCGGACGAACGCTGGGTCGATGAAACCTCGCCGCGCTCGAACGCCCGGCTGCTGCGCGAGCATCTGCTGGTCGGGCGCGCCGCCGCGGCGACCTTCATCCCGTTCTACCAGCCCGAAAAGACGCCGGAAGAGGCTTTCGGGCAACTGGCGGAACAGATCGAACAGCTGCTGCCGATCTCGGTCGCGCTGCTGGGCATGGGCGAAGACATGCATGTGGCTTCGCTGTTTGCCGACTGCCCCAACCTGGGCGCGGCGCTGCGCGAGGAAGCGCCCGACGTGATGGTGATGCGCCCGCCCTCGCAGCCGGAGGCGCGCCTGACGCTGAGCGCCCCGGTGCTGGATGGCGCGCTGGCCAAGCACATCGTCATCACCGGCGCGGCGAAACGCGCCGCCCTGGAGCGGGCGCGCGAGATCGGCGATCCGCTGAAAGCGCCGGTGCTGGCGGTTCTGAAAGGGGCCGTGGTGCATTGGGCGGCATGAACGCGAAGACCGAACCGGCGGGGCCCCGCAAGCCCGCAGCCCGAAAGCCCGGTGCCCGAAAGCCCGGTGCCGGACAGCCCGAAGCCGGGCCGGCCCTGCAGGCGATCTGGGACAGCCTCGCCGCGCGCCGCGCCGCGACCCGAACGCGCCCGATCGCGGCGCTGTTCGACGATCCCGACCGGGCGCGGAGGTTTTCGGTTCGCTT
>JALSRF010000351.1 GCA_026984895.1 Paracoccaceae bacterium | reverse complement strand
GTGCCGTGGGCGTTGATGTAATCCACCTTGCGATCGCCGATGGTCGAGAGCGCCAGCTTCATCGAGCGGACCCCGCCTTCGCCCGAGGGCGCCACCATATCGTGCCCGTCCGAGGTGGCGCCGTAGCCGGTGACCTCGGCATAGATCTTCGCGCCGCGCGCCCTGGCGTGCTCCAGTTCCTCCAGCACCACCATGCCGCCGCCGCCGCCGATCACGAAGCCGTCGCGCGTGGCGTCAAAGGCGCGGGCCGCGGTTTCGGGGGCGTCGTTGTACTTGCTGGACATCGCCCCCATGGCGTCGAACAGGCACGAGAGCGTCCAGTGAACCTCTTCGCCGCCGCCGGCGAATACGATGTCCTGCTTGCCGAACTGGATCTGCTCGACGCCGCTGCCGATGCAGTGCGCGCTGGTCGAACAGGCCGAGGTGATCGAGTAGTTGATCCCCTTGATCCTGAAGGGCGTCGCCAGGCAGGCGCTGACCGTGGAGCTCATGCAGCGGGTGACCATGAACGGCCCCATGCGCCTGGGCGCGCCCTTTTCGACGACGATGTTGTGGGCGGTGAAGAAATTGCTGGTCGAGGGACCGCCCGAGCCGGCGATCAGCCCGGTGCGCTCGTTCGACACGTCGCTGTCTTCCAGGCCGCTGTCGGCGATCGCCTGCTGCATCGCCAGATAGGGATAGGCCGCCGTCGGCCCCATGAAGCGCAACTGGCGCTTGTCGATCGCTTCGGTCAGGTCGATGTCGGGCACGCCGGCGATCTGGCTGCGAAAGCCGTGTTCGGCATATTCCGGCTCGAAGCGGATGCCGGAGCGGCCCGCGCGCAGGCTTTCGGTAACCTCGTCCAGGCTGTTGCCGATCGGGGAAATGATCCCCATTCCGGTGATGACGACTCGGCGCATGGCGCACTCCTGTTCCTGTTCAGCTCTGCGAAAGAGCGACCTTCATGTCCTTGACCAGGTAGATGGTTTCCCCGTCGGCCTCGACCCGGCCATCGGCGACGCCCATGGTCAGCCGGCGGGTCTGGATGGCCTTGGTGAAATCCACGAAATAGGTGATCATCCTGCGGTCGGGCCGAACCATGCCGGTCAGCTTGACCTCGCCCACGCCCAGCGCATAGCCGCGCCCCTGCCAGCCGCGCCAGCCCAGGTTGAAGCCGGTCAGCTGCCACAGCCCGTCAAGGCCGAGACAGCCGGGCATGATCGGGTTGCCCGGAAAGTGGCACTCGAAGAACCACAGATCCGGGGTGATGTCGAATTCGGCGATGACGTGCCCCTTGCCGTGCGCGCCGCCATCGCCGCTGATTTCGGTGATGCGGTCCATCATCAGCATCGGCGGAAGCGGAAGCTGCGCATTGCCGGGGCCGAAAAGTTCGCCGCGGGCGCATTGCAACAGTCCCTCCCTGTCGAATGTGTTCGGATATTCCGCCATGCGGCCTGCCCCCGGGTTGGTATGGTGTCGCTGCGGGTTTCCGTCTAGCACCCGGCAAACACGGGTGGCAATAGGGTGCAGCGGCCCGGGGCGCTCACGATTTGCGATTGATAGCGCGGCGATTTATCCCATATAATCGTGGAGAAGACGGGAAAACCCATGCAGGAAAAAGACGATCAGCTTTCACGCGGGGCCGCATGGCTGGCCCGGGGCGGGCTGCGTCCCACCCGGCAGCGCCTGGCGCTGGCGGCGTTGCTGGTGGGGGACGGGCAGCACCGCCACGTCACCGCCGAAAGCCTGTTCGAGGCGGCGCGCGCGCACGGCCATACGGTATCGCTGGCGACCGTCTACAACACGCTTCGTGCCTTTTGCGAAATGGGGCTCTTGCGCGAAATCACGATCAACGGCGCGCGCAGCTACTTCGACACCCGCCTTGACGACCACCCGCATTTTTTCTGGGAGGACAGCGCCGAGCTGATCGACGCGCCCGCCGACGAACTGGAAATCGCCGAATTGCCGGCCCCGCCGGAAGGGGCGGAAGTGTCCAAGGTTGACGTGGTGATCCGGCTGCGCAAGCGCCGCCAGAGCTAGGGCGTAGACCCATAAACCCCGCGCCGCCAGTTATCCGGTTTTTGTTCTGGCAAGGCGCAATCTCGCAGGAATAGCGGGGCT
>JALSRF010000350.1 GCA_026984895.1 Paracoccaceae bacterium | reverse complement strand
AATTTCGCGCGCGCCGCCGATCGGGGCGTCGAAGTCGCTCAACTCCTGGTCTATGGCAACGCGCAGTGCCGAAATGTCGGAAAAGGCCAGGGCATAGCGCTCTTCGCGCTGCTTCAGTTCCTCGACCAGTTCGCGCACGGTTTTCGCCGCGGTTTCGACCCGCTCTGCGGGCAGGCCGATGCGTTCGCGCACCCAGGCGAAATAGACGATATCGATCATCTGCGGTCCCTCAAAAACGGCAGTGCCTTGAAGAAATAGTCCACCCCGGTGACAACAGTCAAACCGGCGGCCAGCCACAGCAGCCACAGGCCGATGCGCCCGGACCAGACCATGCCTCCGTATTTCCACCACAGCCCCAGAACGTCCTCTTCGCGCCCGCTGAGGATGGCCGCGATCATCGGCCGGTCCATGCCGAAAACCGACATGCCGAAGTAGTGTTCGAAAATGCCCTGCGAAAAGAGGACCGCAATGGCAATCATCTGGGCCGTGGTTTTCCATTTTGCCAGCCGCGTGACCTTCAGCGTGCCGGCGGTTTCGCCCAGAAACTCGCGCAGGCCGGAAACGAAGACTTCGCGAAACAGGATGAAGGTAACGGGCAGAACCAGCCAGGGCGACATGCTGGAATAGCCGACAATGACCATGAGTGCGATCACCACCATCGCCTTGTCCGCGATCGGGTCCAGCATGGCGCCAAACAGGCTTTCCTGTTTCCACGCGCGCGCCAGGTAGCCATCGAACCAGTCGGTAACGGCGGCCAGAACGAACAGGACCAGCGCGAACCAGTCGGCCCACGGACGGGTGAAATAGAGGAACATGACCGCAATGCCGGGCGCGGCCAGCAGGCGCAAGATGGTCAGGATGTTCGGAATCGTCATGGTCATGCGCTGTTGGTATCCTGTTCGCGCGCCGGAGAAAAGAACAGAGCGGCGCGGCATCTCAGCCCTTGTCGTGAAAATGGGCGTGGATCGTTTCCGCCATCCGCGCGGAAATGCCGGGCACCGATTTCAGGTCGGCAAGCCGCGCGCCGGCAACGGCCTTGGCGCTGCCGAAATGGCTGAGCAGGGCACGTTTGCGTGCCGCGCCCACGCCCGGCACCTCGTCAAGCGGCGTCGCGCCGATGGCCTTGCTGCGCCGGGCGCGATGGGTTCCGATGGCGAAACGGTGCGCTTCATCGCGCAGGCGCTGGACGAAATAGAGCACCGGATCATTTCGACGCAGCGCGAAGGGGCGCGCGCCGGGGCGATGGAATTCCTCCTTGCCGGCGTCGCGGTCCTCGCCCTTGGCCACGCCAATGACCGGGATGTCGCTGATGCCGGTTTCGTCGAGAATGCCGACCACCGCCGAGACCTGCCCGGCGCCGCCGTCGATCAGCAGCAGGTCGGGCCAGGTGTCGCCCCGGCGGTCCGGGTCCTCTTTCAGAAGGCGGCGAAAGCGGCGGCGCAGAACCTCCTTCATCATGGCAAAGTCATCCCCCGGCGTCAGATCGTCGCCGCGGATGTTGAATTTCCGATACTGGCTTTTCAAGAAGCCCTCCGGCCCGGCGACGATCATCGCCCCGACAGCATGCGCTCCTTGGATGTGGGAATTGTCGTAGACCTCGATGCGGCGCGGCGGCCGGTCCAGCGCGAAAGCCCGGCCCAGCCCTTCCAGCAGGCGCTGCTGGGTTGCGGTTTCGGCGATGCGTCGGCCCAGGCTCTCGCGGGCGTTGCGCGCGGCCCCGGCGACCAGTTCGGCCTTTTCGCCGCGCTGCGGCACGAGAAGGGCCACCCGGTGCCCGGCCCGGGCCGACAGCACATCCTGCAACAGATCCGGGTCTTCGACCTGGTGGCTGAGCAGCACGGCGCGCGGGGGGACGTGGCGGCCGTAGAACTGGGCAACGAAGCCCTGCAGCACCTCCGGCGCTTCGGCCCCGGAGCCCGTGCGCGGATAGTAGTCGCGATTGCCCCAGTTCTGGTGGGCCCGGATGAAAAACACCTGGACGCAGGCCTGCCCGCCTTCCATGTGCAGCGCGATCACATCCGCCTCGCGCACCCCGCGCGGGTTGATGCCCTGGGACTGCTGCACCTGGGTAAGAGCGGAAATGCGGTCGCGCAGGGCGGCGGCGCGCTCGAACTCCAGCGCTTCGCTGGCCTGCTGCATCTGCCGGGCCAGCTCGGTCTGGATGCGCGTGGTGCGTCCCTGCAGGAAACGTTCGGCATCGGCAACCAGCGCGCCATATTCCTGGGCCGTTATCTTGCCGACGCACGGGGCCGAGCACCGCTTGATCTGATGCAGCAGGCAGGGGCGCGTGCGCCCCTCCAGCGTCGCGTCCGAGCAGTTGCGCAGCAGGAAGACCTTCTGCAGCTGGTTCAGCGTCCGGTTCACCGCGCCGGCGCTGGCGAACGGGCCGTAATAGGTGCCCTTTTCGCGTCTTGCGCCGCGATGTTTCCTGATCTGGGGATAGCGGTGTTCCTTCGACACGAGAATGTTCGGAAAGCTCTTGTCGTCGCGCAACTGGACGTTGTATTTCGGTTTCAGTTGCTTGATCAGGTTCTGTTCCAGAAGAAGCGCTTCGGCTTCGGTTTCGGTGGTCAGGAACATCATCGAGGCGGTCTGCGAGATCATCCGCGCGATGCGGGGCGAATGGCCGGTGGGCTTGGCATAGGAGGCGACGCGCTTTTTCAGGTTGCGGGCCTTTCCCACATAGAGAACCGAGCCGTTTGCCGCCAGCATCCGGTACACGCCGGGGGCTGTGCCCAGGGTGCGCAGGTATCGCCGGATGACCTGATGGCCTGTGGGTGCGGCGGGTTCGGACATGAGCCGTGCCTAGGTGATTTGCGCGGTGATTCCAACCTCTGGCTGCCGCTGGCGGCGACATTTTGCAAGCGGGAAAATGTCCACGAAAGGTGTGGATAACTCTGGTGGTAACTTTTCGCGAGAGTGAAAAAATCGTTGTTTTCGGCATATTTCAGCAGGTTGCCCAAAAAATAGGCTTGTTTGCAACCCATTGAAAACACGGGATATTTTTTCGAATTGTTTGCAAGTAATTGATTTTGTTAGGTAATTTGTAACGATTTGGTGAACCGTTTCGACCCGGTGCACAAGTCGGATGACCCCGGCAGGAACGGGCCGCGCTGCGGCGTCTATTCGGTGACCATTACATCGGGCGTCTTCCAGCCCAGGTGCTGTCCGCCATCGGTGCAGATCAGTTGTCCGGTCACCGAATGCGCCTCCAGCAGAAACCCCAGGGCGGCGGTGACGTCCTGCGGATTCGAACCGCGTTCGAGGACGGTTCTGGAGCGCTGTTTCGCGAAATGGCCTTCTGTCTGACGGGCGCCGATCATGGTCGGCCCGGGGCCGATTGCATTGACCCGGACATGCGGGGCAAGGGCGCGCGCGGCGGTCTGCGTGAAGGCCCAGAGCCCCATTTTCGCAAGCGTGTAGGTCATGAATTCCGGCGTCGGCTTGCGCACGCGCTGATCCACCATGTTCACAACCATGGATTGCGCAAGCGGTTCGCCTCGCTCATCCGGCACGGCGGCAGGTGCCTGTTGTGAAAAGCGCTGGGTCAGCACGAAGGGCGCGCGCAGATTGGACCCGATATGCCTGTCCCAGCTGTCGCGGGTGGCGGTTTCGATGTTGTCGTATTCAAAGATCGACGCATTGTTGACCAGCACGTTCAGCGGGCCGCCCAGGCCTTCGACGGCCCGCCCGACAAGGGCTTCGCTTGCGGCCTCGTCCAGCAGATCGGCACCGATCGCGCAGCCGATCCGGCCCATGGCGCGGATTGCCCGGGCCACGTCCTCGGCCTCGTCGTGCGACGTGGCGTAATGCACCGCCACGTCAAAGCCGCGTTCGCCGAGGAACAGCGCCATTTCCCGGCCCAGCCTTCTGGCCGCTCCTGTCACCAGTGCCCTGCGTTGCTGCATGGTCCTCGCTTCCCGTTACACCAGCACCAGGGCTACATACGCTACATAGGCGGCGGTGAAAACCAGCCCCCAGCCGCGCGACATGTTGCGCCGGCCCAGGGCAAAGGGCGCAAGCAGCAGCGAGGCGGCCAGCATCACCCAGATATCGAAATCCAGCATGTCGGACGAAACCGGGATGTCGCCGAAAAAGCTGGACACGCCGATGATGGCAAGAAGGTTCGCCATGTTCGAGCCCAGCACGTTGCCAAGGGCAACCTCGGCCTGGTTGCGAAAGGCGGCCGAAACCGTGGTTGCAAGTTCGGGCAGCGAGGTGCCAAGGGCGATCAGCGTCAGCCCGATCACCGTTTCGCTGACATCATGGGCGCGGGCAATCGCGGTGGCGTTGGACACCAGGATATCCGCCCCCAGCGGCAGGCCGACGACCCCCAGGACCAGATAGAGGGCGATGCGCCACCAGCGTGCGCCGGGATCGACCCCCTCGATGTCGGTCTCGCGGGCGGCCGTGTCGCGGCGATGCCGCTTGGCCGCGTTGAGCGCGATCAGCATGAACAGCGCATAGAGCGCAAGCAACGCGCCCCCGCCAAGCCATGTGATCGGGGAGAGCCAGGCAACCAGCATGAAGGCGAGGGTGCCCAGCATCATCTGGAAATAGGATGCGCGGGTGTCGCATTTGCCGGTATTCAGCCCCGCCAGCAGCGCCGGAAGCCCCAGCACCAGCATGATGTTCGCCGTGTTCGAACCCACGACATTGCCAATCGCGATGCCCGGCGCATCGCTGAGCACCGCCGAGACGGAGACCAGCAGTTCGGGCGCCGAGGTGCCAAGCGCGACGATGGTCAGGCTTACGATCAGCGCCGGCACGCCCAGGCGCAGACTGGCATTCACGGCGCCGCGCACCAGCATGTCGCCCGAAAAGATCAGGATCAGAAGCCCGAGCGTTGCCAAGAGGAATTCCTGCATCGCCGGTCACTTTTCCGACGAACAGTCGCACGGTGCATTCCCGATGCGGTAGCGCCCGCATTCGGGACATTTGCGTGCCTCAAGGTGTTTCTGCCCCGGGAAGCGGAACTTGCCGAACATCGCAAGCACCACCATGCCGATGAGAAATAGCGTGACAAGTTTGACCATCGGCTAGACCCCGAAACGTGCGAACTGTGCGGTTTCTTCCAGACCGTGCAGGGTTTCGCGCACGATCTGCGCGCCGATGCGCCCAAGCAGAGGCCGCTTGCGCCGGTAGGGCACCAGCTTGACCTTGTCGCCGAAGCGCTCCTTCAGCTTGGGCACCAGATGTCCGATGCCGTCGGCCAGGCCCCGTTCGACCCCGGCCGCGCCGACCCAGAACTCGCCGGTGAAAAGATCCTTGTCGTCGCTCAACCGGCCGGCGCGCCGTGTCCGCACCTGGTCGATGAATGCCTGGTGTATCTGGCCCAGAACGGTGGACAGCCGTTTCACGTCTGCCGGTTTTTGCGGCAGGAACGGATCCAGCATGCTTTTCGATTTCCCGGCCGTGTAGAGGCGCCGCTCGATCCCGTGCCGGGCGATGAAATCCTGCAGGCCGAACTGGGCCGAAATGACCCCGATCGAGCCGACGATCGAGCTGCGATCGACCCAGATTTCGTCCGCCGCCGTGGCCAGCCAGTATCCGCCAGAGGCGGCCACGTCCTCGACAAAGGCCAGAACCGGGATGTCCTTTTCCTCGGCCAGCCGGCGGATGCGCGACGCGATCAGAGAGGACTGGACGGGCGAGCCGCCGGGCGAATTGATCACCAGCGCCACGGCGCGCGGCTTGCCCTTGGAGAAGGCCTTTTCGATCTGACGCGCGGTGCTTGCATCGTTGAGCCCGCCGGTGTGGCCCGCGGCCGAGATGGTGCCGTTCAGGTGGACGACCGAAACCACCGGCCGCTTCTTTCGGAATGGGATCAGCTGTTTCATCGCTTCGATGTAAAGGCACTGCGCCGCGGGAACAAGGCCGGTCCCGGCCGAAACGGCGAATTGGCGGGATTCGCGGCCGTGAAGCGGCCCCCGGCCGCCCGCGCGCGCCCCGCAATCCGCACATCCCCGGCGCATTCCTGCCATGTTCGTGGGGCAATGTGGCCACAGCCTTTTTGTCTGCTCGAAGAGGAATGTTGCCATGTTTTCCCGCCGTCTTCGCACGGGGGTGAGGGTCGTCGGCCTGGCCGCGACCGCGTTCATCCTGTCAGTTTCCCTCGCGGCCGCTTCCGATCGCTGTGCCCGCGCCCCGCTGCCGCGCGCCGCCTCGCAGATCGTTCCGACCGCCCGGTTCGACCAGCACCTGTTCAGCCAGGCCATTCTGGTCGAGGTGAACTACTACCGCTGCCGGGCGGGTCTGGCGCCGGTCAGACTTGCCGGCGGGCTGATTGAGGTGGCCAGCCGGCATGCCGACTGGATGGCCCGCACGCGGCGTCTTTCGCACACATCGACGCTGTCGGGCCTTGCCACGGTTCGGGCGCGAGTGCTTGCCTCCGGCCTGCCGGTGCGGCGCGGCTCGGAAAACATCGGGTATCTGCCGCGCTTCCAGTTCGACGGGAACCGGCGCATCCGCGTGCGCGACCGGGCGCATTGCGTGTTCACGACGACGCGCGGCCGCCGGATCGAGCCGCACACCTACGCCTCGCTGGCGGCCGATATCGTGGACAAGTGGATGCGTTCGGCCGGTCACCGTCGCAACCTTCTGGACGCGCATGTGAACGCCGTCGGGGCCGCGCTTGGCTATGACAATCGGGGAACAACCTGCGGTCAATTCTACATGGCGCAAAATTTTGCTGGATAAACGGCGCGCATTCGTGTTCCCTTGACCCGGATGATTGAGCGCGACGCGTCGCGACCGAACTGGGGATTCGACATGCCAGATGACCGTTTCGATCGGCTTTTGCGTTCCGCAAGCCGTCTGCTGGTGGCCGGCGTCAGCGGGCTGTTGCTGAGCGCCTCGGCGTCGATGGCGCTGGTGCCCGCCGGGGGCAGCGGCCCGAACCCGCGCCCGATCCCGCCCAATGCGGGGCCGACCCTTCCCTATATCGCCGGCCGGCTGGCGCGTTCGGCGCCCACCGTCACACCGCCCGCGGGGGCGGTTGTGCCGGATGAATTCTGCATCCCCGGCAAGCTGAACGATTGCGGCGATCACCTGCGCAATCAGAAGACGACTTTTCCCGGCATCGCCGACACCGGCGCCGCGCAGGAACCGAAGACCACCTATTTCGGCGATCCCGGCAAGGCCTTTGCCGAATCCAGAAACAGCGTCTGGACCGGGGTGCAGTCGCGTCGCACCACGTTGCAGGGCCCGTCGCAGGTGACCGATACGCGCAACGTGCTGCTGGGCGCGGACCATCGGTTCGGCAACGACGTGGTTCTCGGGCTGATGGCGATGGGAACCAACGTCACCGATACGCTCAGCGCCTCCTCCATCGTGGACAAGAGCGATGGCGTTCTCGTGGGGCCGTATTTCGCGTTGAACCTGTCGGAAAACTGGACGCTTGACGGGCGGTTCCTGTCGGGCCGGCTCAGTCACGGCGTGGATACCGCGGGCGTTCCCACGGCGGCCTACAACAGTTCGCAGATGTCGGGTTCGCTGCGCGTGGCCGGCGACCTTGATCGCGGAAACTGGCGGCTGACCCCGTCGCTTGAACTGTCCACGCTGCGCCATTCGGACGAGGCGTATGTCGATGGCATTCGCGGCCCCATTCCGGCCTCGAGCTCTGCGCAGACCTATCTGACCGGGGTCATCCTGGGTTATTACAACGGGGTTGAGGCATCCTCCGGCGGGCTGACCCCTTATGGCGGACTTGAAATCAGCCAGGAACTGGGAAGCGCGTCGCCTTTCGGCACGGCACGGCTGGGGATTGCATACGACCTTGCCAACGGTGGTTTGCTGACGGTGGATTACGCCTATGGCGCGATCGGGCTGGCAACCTCCACGGATCAGATGTTGTCGGTCAATTTCGAACTGCCGTTCTGAGCGCCGGTTCGGCGGCCGCTGCCCGGCGGCAGCGATGCCATGAAACACCGCGTTTCAAGGAGAGTGCCAAATAGTCGTGTGTTTTCAGGTCGTTGCATTTCCACCACGGCCCTTGTTTCGTGTCGGCGGGCGTTGCAGAATAATATGTATCGGCACGCGGTGGACCGGAAACTGGCCAATGGGAGGGCAGGGAGGATCGCCGCTGATCACGGTGCAGGCGGGTGGCGGGCATACCGTTCCGGTTGCATTGCGGGGGTGCATCGGGGGTGCATCGCGGGCCGGTGCGGGCCCAACGAAAAGGGACGCGACGAAAAGAAAACGAGGGAAAGAGAAAAGGGGCGCGACGAAGGGCACGACGAAAGAGGACAGGACCAGGGAACCGGGCACAAGAGAAGGCCGGGCACGAAGACACACGCAATCGAGAAGATGCAATCAAAAGGGAGAGAATGACAATGAAATTCACGAAACTGGTGGCGGTCGCCTCGGCAGCCTTGCTGCTGGCAACCCAGACCGGCGTTGCCAAGGAACAGCGGTTCATCTCGATCGGCACCGGCGGTGTGACCGGCGTCTACTATCCGGCGGGCGGCGCGATCTGCCGGCTGGTCAACAAGATGCGCAAGGAAACCGGCATCCGCTGCTCGGTGGAAAGCACCGGCGGGTCGATCTACAACATCAACACCATCCGTTCCGGTGAACTGGAATTCGGCGTGGCACAGTCGGACTGGCAGTATCATGCCTATCACGGCACGTCCAAATTCGCCGATCAGGGACCGTTCAAGAAACTGCGCGCGGTGTTTTCGCTGCACCCCGAGCCGGTGACGATCCTGGTGCGGCGTGACAGCGGCATCAACAACATCACCGACATCCCCGGCCACCGCTTCAACATCGGCAACGACGGCTCGGGCACCCAGGGCACCTGGGAGGTGATCGAGAAGACCATGGGCTGGAAGCGCTCGGACCTTGCGCTGGCGGCAAAGATGAAGTCGTCCGAAACCGCCGCGGCGCTTTGCGACGACAAGATCGACGGCTATTTCTGGCTGGTGGGCCATCCGTCCGGCCTGACCCAGGAAACCATCGCGTCGTGCGATGCCAAGATCGTGCCGGCGGTCTCGCCCGAGATCGAGGCCCTGGTTGCCGAAAAACCCTATTACCGCCTGGCGACGATCCCGGGTGGCATGTATCCGGGCAACCCGGATGATATCCCGACCTTCGGTGTGGGGGCGACGTTCGTGACCTCGGCCGATGTCCCGGAGGATGTGGTCTATACGGTGGCCAAGGCGGTTCTCGGCAACCTGGACGATTTCCGCAAGCTGCATCCGGCCTTTGCCAACCTGAAGGCCGAAGAGATGATCCACGACAGCCTGTCGGCCCCGCTGCACCCCGGTGCGATCAGGGCCTACAAGGAACTGGGCCTGATGAAGTGATCCGAAGCGACAGGCGGGCGGGGGTTGCGGCCCCCGCCCTGCATTTTCACGGAGTCGATCAAAGAAACTCCGGGTAACGGCCCGGCAATTGCGCCGCCCCGCCTCGCCGGGGAAACGGGGCAGGACCAGGGCCGGTCAGCACAGGGAGAGGTTACATGTCAGCCGATCAAAACGCGGGACCGGGCGTCATCGAAGACGCCGAAGCCTTTGCCGCAGACCTTGATGTGGGTGCGCGCAACCCCACCAACTGGCAGGGAGGCCTGATCGCCGGTATCGCACTGGTCTGGGCGATCCTCCAGGTTTTCAACGCGTCGCCCCTTCCGGCGCTGATAGCGCAATGGACCGGACTGAACTTTCTCTATGTGAACTCGGACACCGAGCGTGTCATTCACCTTGCTTTCGGGCTGACCATGGCGATCTTCGCCTTCCCGCTGTTCAAGTCCTCGCCGCGCGACCATATCCCGTGGTATGACTGGATTCTTGCCGCTGCCGGCATCCTTTCCACGCTGTATCTGGTTGCGAACTCGGGCGCGATTGCCCTGCGTTCGGGGCTGCCGACCACCGCC
>JALSRF010000349.1 GCA_026984895.1 Paracoccaceae bacterium | reverse complement strand
CGGGCTGGAAACCGCCGACGCGCTCCAAGCGCTGGAAGCCGCCGACTGGGATATCAAGGTGGCGATCCTGACCCGGCTGGCCGGCGTGGATGCGGACCGCGCGCGCCGGCTGATCGCAGAAAACGGCGGCCACCTGAGCCGTGCGCTGGCACGAACCGGCCCGCAGGCGGGCGACCAGCAGGCAGGGTAACGGCCGGCAATGGCACGCGGCAGGCGGGGCGAGCGGCCGGCGGGGGCGAACGGCAGCGAGGGCGGCCCGATGACCGCCCCCGCCGTTCGTTGCGCCAGGATCAGTAGACGTCGTTGCGGGTATTGGCGACGTTGAACTTGCCGGTGGGCGTGATCAGCCGCGGATCCTTGATGACCTTGATCGGCTTGAGGGTCTTGTCGTCGATCACCACGATGGCCGACTGTTTGTCCTTCTTGTTCCAGACCGAAAACCAGACCTGATCGCCCGCCATGTTGAATTCCGGCTGCACGACGCGGGGCTGCCCGCCGCCCTCGATCCCGGCCCATTGGGCAATCGGCAGCACCGTGAACTGCGGCGTGTCTTCGCCCATTTCCGAGATGTTGAAAACCGCGACACTGCCGGAAAGCTCGGGGTCGGGATTGAGCGGTGCATCCACATAGAGATGATCGGAATGCGGGTTGGTCTTGATGAACAGCTGCCCGCCGCCCATGCCCTGGAAGGTCTGCACCACCTTCCAGGCCTGGTCCGGGTGGCCTTTCGGATCGGTGCCGATCAGCGTGATCGTGTCGTCCCCGAGGTGCGAGGTCGCCCAGACCGGCCCGTAGACCGGGTGCACGAAATTGGCGCCACGGCCCGGGTGCGGCTTGACGCCCCCGGTCTCGATCGAGGCGACGAATTCGTCGGTCTTGGTATCGACCACATCGACCCGGTTCACGGCATTGGCGGCAACCAGGAAATAACGCCCGGTAGAATCGAAGCCGCCATCGTGCAGGAAACGGTCGGCAGAGATATCGGTGATCTTCAGGTTGTCGATATCGGCGTAGTTGACCATCAGGATATGGCCGGTTTCCTTCACGTTGACGACGAATTCCGGGTGGTAATGCGAGGCGACGATCGAGGCGACCCGCGGCTCGGGGTGATACTCCTGGGTGTCCGAGGTCATGCCGCGCGTCGAGACGATACGCAGCGGTTCCAGCGTGTTACCGTCCATGATGGTATACTGCGGCGGCCAGTATGACCCGGCAATGGCATACTTGTCCTCCCAGCCCCTGGCCTTCGAGGTTTCCACCGAACGCGCCTCAAGCCCCACCTTCACCGCGGCGACCACATCGGGCTTTTCCATCCACAGGTCGATCATGTCCACCACAGCGTCGCGTCCGATCACGAAAAGATAGCGCCCCGATGCCGATACCCGGCTGATGTGAACGGCAAAGCCGGTCTTGATGATATTGATGATCCTGAACGTGTCGCCGTCAATCAGCGCAACTTCGCCGGCATCGCGCAGCGTGACCGAAAAGATGTTGTCGATATTGTAATCGTTCATCTTGGCGGTGGGACGCTGATCGGGCGGAATGCGCAGATCCCAGCTTTTTTTCATTTCCGGCAGGCCCCATTCCGGGGGCACCGGCGGATCGACCATGAGGTAGTTGGCCATGAGGTCGATTTCTTCTTCGGTCAGCTCGCCGGAGGTGCCCCAGTTCGGCATCCCCGCGGGCGAGCCGTAGGTGATGAAGCTGACCGCGCCGTCATAGCCCAGTTCCCGGATGACGTCGGGGGTCAGCGCGGGGCCGGTGGCCCCCTTGCGCAGCACACCGTGACAGCCGGCGCAGCGATCAAAGAAAATCCCCTTTGCGGTGGCGTATTCCTCGTCGCTCAGCACCCTTTCCCCGGCAAGCGCCACCCCGGACATGATGGCCAGGGCCGCGCCGGCCGTGGACATCAACATTGCTATTCGCGAAAGCCGCATGGCTCACACCTCCTTGTTTCCTGAACAATCGACACGCCGAGTCTAGCCGCCGCGCGCCCGCGCCGCCTTGACAGTGATCAAGAAATCTCACGCAAGGTCACATTGGCGTGAGGGCGCAACGGCATTCACAGGAAGCGGGCCCGGGCGTGAAGTCATGACCGGGACGATGGCGCGCAACGCCGGTTGCGGCGGATCGTCGTTTTGCGTTGTCGCCTTCATCGCCGTTTCGGCACACCCTGCCGGCCCCGCCGCCCCCGGGCTTCGGTCGGCGGCGATCGGCGGCGATCGGCGGGATGGTTCCGGGGGCCGTTCGTCCGGCTGGCTGGCCGGGCGCTGGCTGCGCCGCATGATCGACACCGCCCGCCGCCGGCAGGATCAGGAAAACCGGTGCGGTCCGGTGCCGGGATTGACGTTTCGCAGGTGGGTGACAAGCGCCCCCTGCCCGGGGCGGTGATGCAGCAGGTAAGCCGGTTCGCTGGAAAAGAACCCCGAGTCCGCGCCGCTTTCAAGCTCATAGGCCAGCGCCATGCCCGGGCTGGGACAGGTGGTCACAACGGTGCCGGCCCAGCGCGCGTGGGTATGCAGGTGGATATGACCGCACAGGATGCGCTCGATATTGTCGTGACCGGCCACCATGCGCTGCAGCCTGTCGGCGCCGACGAACCCGTCGATGTCGGTTTCCGGCACGCCCAGCTTCATTGGCGGGTGATGCATGGCGATGATCGTCGGGCGCCCCTGGTCCTCGCGCAGCCGGGCCGCCAGCCAGCGCGCCCGCGCCGGGCAGAGCTCTCCTCCCGGCTGGCCCTCGCGCGTGGAATCCAGCGCGATGATGCGAACCGGATACCCGTCGATCACATAACTGCAGAACCGGTCCTGGCGTTCCGGGCAGGCGGTGCCGGAGAACACCTCCCACAGCGTGTCGCGGCGGTCATGGTTGCCGGGCACAAGGTAGAACGGCATGGCCAGTTCCGAAAGGATCGAGGCGGCATGTTCGGCCTGTTCGAGCGTGCCGTCCTGGGTCACGTCCCCGGTAATCAGAACCAGGTCGGGGCGCGCCGAAAGCCGGTTCACGCTGGCCACGCAGCGGGCCAGGTTTTCCGCCATCGGCGCCACCCCGCAGGTCGGCGCGGCGCTGGCCAGCAGGTGCAGGTCGCTGAGATGCGCAATCAGCATCGACAACGCACCCTCAGTTCCCGCCCGAGACGCCGGAAAGGTTGTTCGGGTCGAAAACGTTGCCGAACCCGCTGCCGTTGTCGGGGCGTGCCGGCGGGCTGTCGGGTGCCGCATCCGGCGCATCGGACGCGCCGGAAAGGTTTCCTGGCGCGAACACGTTGCCGAATGCGCCATTGCCCGGTTTCTGAGACGGGCTTTCCTGTGCCGGCGCGGTTTGCGAGGCACCCGGGGCTCCGGGCAGGTTGTTCGGCGCGAACACATTGCCGAACGCACCGCTGTTGGCATTGGGCGCCTTGGGCGCCGGGGTCGCCGGTGCCGCGCTTTCCCGGGCCTTGCGGCTTTCCTGCAACGCCTTGATCCGGCGCTGTATCTCGGCCTTTTTCGCGGCCTGAACGGCAACCTTGCACTGGGTCGGATCATAGCGCTGCGCCACCCCGGCGGTGACGATGACGGCCATGGAAAGAAGCACCAGCAGAACCGCCGGCACGTTCCCGCGGAAAAAGCCGGAAAGCAGGCGACCGGCCGCCCCCCCGCGCAGACGCGCGGCCAGGCGGTTGGCACTGTGGCGCCGGAAAGCCTCCACCGCAAGCGCCGCCAGAACCGTGAGCGTGATGATGGAAAATGCCAGCGCCGAGATCGACGGATCGATCCCCAGCCGCACCTTTTGCGCCAGCACCGTGGTCAGGGTCTTGTAATCGACGATGGTAAATGTGGTGGTATTGTAGTTCTCGAACGACGCCAGGAACGCCAGCACCGAGGCCGAGGCGATGGCCGGGCGCATGAACGGCAGCAGGATCTTGCGGAACGCCTGCGTGTGGGTCGCGCCAAGGTCAAGCGCCGCTTCGGTCAGCCCCGGATCGAAACGCTGCAGCCGCGCAACGAACACCAGCATCGCGTAGGACGCGATGAAGGACGACTGGCCCAGGATGGTCAGAAACAGCCCGTTGTGGAAAAAGCCGTTCAGGGCCGACCCCTCGCCGGCACCAAGCAGGCGCCCGACCCGGTCCCAGAACACCAGAGTGGAAATCCCGATGACCACCCCCGGGATCAGGATCGGCGCGATGATCATCGTGTAGAACGCCGAACGGAACCGCGGCCAGATCTGGGTCAGCACGATCGAGGCGGCCAGCCCCATCGAGACCGACAGCACGACCGTTCCGATGCCGATGATCACGCTGTAATAGATGCCTTCGCGGATATGGTTGTCATGCCACAGCACGCTGAACCACTCGAAGGTGAAACACTCCCAGGGCGAGGCCGATGGAAAACTGGGAGAGTTGAAGGCCGTCAGGCTCATCACCAGCAGCGGCCCCATCAGGTAGGTGAAGAAGATCAGCAGGTAGAGCGCGAAGGCCAGGCGCGAGAGGTTCAGCGACTTCATTTGCCGATGTCCCCCATGCTGACCTTGAAAATCCGCATGAACGTCAGAACGATGATGATCGTCGAGACCAGCAGCACGATCGCATAGGCCGCGCCCTGTTGCCAGTTCAGGGAGTTGTTGAACCACTGGTAGACCAGCTGCGTGAACCACAGGCTGCTGGGCCCGCCCAGGATCTGCGGGGCGGCCAGCGCGCCGGCCGACAGCATGAACACCATGGTGCAGCCCGAGGCGATCCCCGGCTTGGCATGGGGAATGACGATGCGCCGGTGAATGCGCGGCCAGCTGGCCCCCATGTCGCGCGCCGCCTCGATCTGGTTGCGATCGAGGCTTTCGATGACGTTATACATCGGGAACAGCATCAGCAGGATATAGGCGTAGCCCAGCCCGGCATAGAGCGCCACGTCCTGCCGGATGAAGTCGATCGGTTCCCGGGTCAGGTGCAAGAACATCAGCACCTCGTTGATCATCCCGGCGTCGCCGAAGATGATCCGCAGCGCAAAGGCGCGCAGGATCTCGTTGATCCAGTAGGGGATGATCAGCAGCACGACCAGCAGCCGCACGAACCCCGACCCCCGCGACTGGCCCAGGAAATAGGCCAGCGGGTAACACAGGATCATGTCGAAGATCGTCACCAGGATGGCGGCGACGATGGTGCGCAGGAACACCATCAGGTCGATGGTGTTATAGGTCTGATGCGTGGCGTCCGAGCCGTAAAGCAGGTGCTGGTAGTTCGAAAGCGTATAGACATCGCGCGGCCCGCCCTGCTGTGCCGGCGGCAGGTTGAAGCGGAACGAATAGTCCAGCATCGAGATCTGCGGCAGGATCACCAGGAAGACCAGCCAGAACCCCACCAGCGCGATCAGGATCGACCCCATCAGCACGCCGTTGGTGCGAAAGAAGTCGGCAAAAATGATCTTGCGCTTCATCGCCCGCCCCTCATTCCGACGCCAGTTCGCCCACCGGCACCACCACCGCCTTGCCGGCCGGGAAATGCAGCGCCATCCGGCTGCCGCGCTCGGCAATGCGATGCTGGCCGGTATTGGCCAGCGACATGCGTATTTCCGCGTTGCCGCCGGCATCCAGGTATACGGTAAAGGCGTTGCCCTCGAATTCCTCGTTGACCACGGTGGCGTTCAGCGTCCGCCCGGCTTCGCCCTCGCCGGGGGCAAGCGCCTCGGGGCGGATGAAGATCATGGCCTCGTCGCCGGCATCCAGCTGCGCGCTTGCCGCCGGTGAGATGCGCCCGACCAGCGGGCCGATCCCGGCGACATCGACCTGGGCGCTGTCGCCGTCGATGCGCAGGATCTTGCCGCGGAACATGTTGTTTTCGCCCACGAAAGAGGCCACGAAGGCGGTCGAGGGCAAATCGTAGACATCGCGCCCGGTGCCGATCTGGTCGATCACCCCGGCCTTCATCACCGCGACATTGTCCGACATGGTCAGGGCTTCGCCCTGGTCATGGGTGATATAGATGAAGGTGATGCCGACGCGCTGCTGGATTGCGCGCAACTCGGTGCGCATGTGCTGGCGCAGTTTCAGGTCCAGCGCCGAAAGCGGTTCGTCGAGCAGCAGCACATCGGGGCTGGCGCACAGCGCGCGCGCGATCGCAACCCGCTGTTTCTGGCCGCCCGAAAGCTCGCTGGGCAGCTTGTCGCCCTGCCCGCCCAGCGCGATCATGTCCAGCAATTCGTCGGCGCGCTTGCGCCGCTCGGCGGCGCTGGCGCCCTTGACCTCCATGGAGAAGGTGATGTTTTCCCACACCTTCATCAGCGGGAATAGCGCCAGGTTCTGGAAAATCAGCGCCGTCGGGCGCCTGTTCGGGCCGATCCCGGCCATGTCCTTGCCCCCGATCAGAACCCGGCCCTGGCTGGGCGAGAGAAACCCGGACACGGCCCGCAGGATCGTGGTTTTCCCACAACCCGAGGGCCCGAGAAAGGAAAAGAAATCCCCGCCGTTTATCGAGACATTGGCATCCCGCACGGCGACGAAATCGCCGAACTTGATCCATACGTTTTCCAGATTGACCGCAACACCGGATCCCATGGCCCCCCCTGCTTTCTCCTGTCGCGCGGCCCCTCGCCCCCCGAGCGCCGGCGCTGTCGGCTTTTTCGGATCCCGGCCACGTCTGGCGCGGCCGGGACAGGTTTGCGGCGCTTACGCGCTCTTGAACTTGTTGACGAACTCGGTGCGAATGTCCGCATACCACGGCGGCTCGGCCGGCCACGGGTTGAGGTTCGCCAGCGCGTCGCCCGGATAGGCCTCGGCAAAGTTCTTGGCGTATTGCGCGCTTGCCAGCGCATCCGCCCCGATGATCGGCGAATTGTAGCCGTGCTTGTCGATCGCCGGGCCGGCGTTGGTCTTGTCATAGGCGAACTTGATCAGTTCGTAGACCTGATCGATGTTCTTGGCGCCCTTGGGCATCGCCAGGCCGTCAACCCAGGCCATCGCGCCTTCGGCAGGTGCCTGGTAGGTCACCGGTTCGCCGGCGGTCTTCAGCGCCAGCGGCGGGCCGTCCCAGGTCTGGCCGACGACGACGCCGCCGGTCAGCAGGCCGTTCTTCTGGCTGTCGGCGTCGTTCCAGATCAGCTTCAGGTTCTTCTTGCGCGCGATGCACCAGTCGGTGACCTGGGTCCAGACCTTGCGGAAGTTGTCTTCCGATTCGTAGGCCGACCATATCGACCCCGGATCCATCTGCCCCGAAGCCTCCATGTAGAGACCGGCGCACAGCATGCCCGAATGCGCCCGGATCATGGTCTTGCCGGCGTTTTCGTCGGCCCAGATCTCGCCATAGCTGGGCACGCCGTCGGCGCGGCTGGGCGCCCACTTGTCAACCCGCCAGGCCATGCCCTCGGTGCCCCAGATATGCGGAATCCAGGTGACGCCCTTGCCTTCGAAGTTCCAGGCGTCGGGGCCGATCTTGGCCATCGCCGGGTTGGCGTTTTCGATCGGGATGCGGCTCATGTCGAAGGGCTGCAGCAGCCCCAGCGGGCCCCATTGCAGCGACCGGTTGTTGGTCGGGCCGATCAGGTCGGCGCCGGCGCCGTTGGACGCCTTCATCTTGTTGATCAGCTCTTCGTTCGAACCGATACCGATGTAGTTGACCTTGATGCCGGTTTCCTTGGTGAATTTGGCCAGCATATCGTCCGGCCAGTAATCGGACCAGTCCATCAGAGTCATTTCCCCTGACGAGGCCAGCGCCTGAGAGACCAGCGCCGGGCTGGCCAGCGCGGCGGCGCCGACCGTCGTGCCGGCCTTCAGGACCGCGCGCCTGTTGAGTTGGGGTTTCCTTGATTTCATTATGGTTCCTCCCTCCCGGAGTTTGTTGTCAGCCGCATAGAGCGCGACCGGCCATTGGATTGAGACTGCCTTGTTTGTCATACAGCATCGGGTCTGGTCATATGTCCAGTCTGGAAAGCCGATCAGACCAGTCGAGGCAGAATCAGACACATCTTGCATGGTTTGCCCCTGACTTGCACCACCTTTTTTGCAGCGAAGCTGGAGGCGAACGCCGCGCGGCCGTGCGGCGCCGACACCGGGTGGACGACCAGCCGCAAGGGCACCGGCTGGCAGGAAACGGACGGGTGCGCATGGTAGCGGAGGAGGGACTTGAACCCCCGACACGCGGATTATGATTCCGCTGCTCTAACCAGCTGAGCTACTCCGCCTGAAGCGAATGGCGTGGTAGGCGAGACGATCGCGGGCGTCAAGCAGAATCTGGGCGCGGCGGCAACGCCCGGGGCTGGCCCTTTCGGCGGGCGGCGCGAAAGCCGCGACGGGTCAGTCGCCGGCGCGCAGGATCCCCGACGGACGCCGGTTCAGCGCGCGCAGCGAAAACCAGGCGCCGGCGATGAGGCTGAGGGCAATGCCGCCGGTGACGATGAGCACTGCCGAGCCGGGATCGAAAACGAACCTGCGTTCCATCAGCCGTGCAATCACCGCCCAGCCGGCAATGCCGCCCGCGCCGATCGCCACCAGGCCCGCCGCCCCGCCAAGGATTGCCGAGCGCGCCAGAAAGCTGCGCAGAACCAGCGCGCGGGTGGCACCGAGGGTCTTCAGGATGGCCGCCTCATGGGCCCGGGCGCCCTCACCCGCCGCGGCCGCTCCGATCAGAACCACCGCGCCGGTCGCGATCGTGGCCAGGGCGCCATAGGTGATTGCCGCTGCGATGGCGCGCAGGATCTGCGCCACCCGTTCGATCGCCTGGCGCACGCTTATCGCCGTCATGTTGGGAAACCGCTCGGTGATCCGGCGCAGGATTTCCGCCTCGTGCGCGGGGTCGCCGTAGATCGTGGAAATGTTGCTGTGCGGTGCGCCGGCCAGTGCCGCCGGGTTCATGGACAGCACAAAGCCCATGCCGGCGGAGGAAAAGTCCACATCGCGAAAGCTGGTGATCTCGCCGGTGATGTCGCGCCCCAGAACGTTGACGGTGATCGTGTCGCCCAGTTTCAGCCCCATCTCGCCCGCTTCGGCAGCGGCAAAGCTGATCTGCGGCGGGCCGCTGTAGTCTTCGGGCCACCAGCGCCCCGCGGTCAGGCGCGACCGCGCGGGCAGCCGGGCCGAATAGGTGATCCCGCGATCGCCCGAAATGACCCAGTGATCGCCCACCACCTCCCGGGCCGGGCGGCCGTTGATCCGGGTGATGAAGCCGCGCAGCATCGGCGCGATCTGCACGCGCTCGACCCCGTCGATCCCGGCAAGCATCTGCCTGAACGCCCGTTTCTGATCCGGCTGGATATCGACCACGAAGAAAAGAGGCGCGATGTCGGGCAACTCGCGCGCGATGCTCCGGCGCAGGTTGCTGTCGATCTGACCGATCGTGGCAAGCACCGACAGGCCGATGCCCAGCGACAGGACGATGGCGCGCGCCTCCCCGCCCGGCCCGCCGACCGCCCCCAGGGCCAGCCGAAGCGCCGTGCCCCGGCGAAACGGCACCCGGCGCGACAGCGCACGGGCAAGGGCCCGGATCGCGGCCGTCAGCGCGACCAACACGAAGAACGTCGCAATCAGGGCCGCCGCCGACCACAACGAAAGGCGCACCTCCCCGGAAAAGGCCGCCGCGGCCGCCACCAGCAGGGCCAGCAGCGCCACGGTGACAAGGATGAACGCCGCCCGCGGCCGACCGCTCAGGCCGATCTGCGCATTTCGGAACAGCGCCGCCGCGCGGATGTTTTCGGTGCGCGCCAGCGGCCAGACGGTGAACAGCAGCGCCACCAGCACACCGTAGACGGCAGCCCTGGAAAGCGCCCCGGGATAGAGCCCGAAGCGGGCGGGAACCGGCAAGCGCGCCTCAAGCAGCGGCGCAAGAAGCAGCGGCACGCCGGCCCCCAGGACCAGACCCAGCGCAACCCCCAGCGCGGCCATGGCGCCGATCTGCATTAGATAGACC
>JALSRF010000348.1 GCA_026984895.1 Paracoccaceae bacterium | reverse complement strand
CACAACCGAGCTGTCCACCCCCCCGGACATGGCCACGACAACGCGCGTTTGCGCCGGCGCCTTGTCAAAGCCCAGCGAGTTCGTTTCCTCGGATATGCGATCAGGCGCCACGCGTTTTTCCTTCGCTCAGGTCCGGCAGAATATAGGAAAATGCAAGCCACTCTCAAGGGTCGGTTTCACGAACCGTTAAATTCCGCTGGCGAAACTGGCGGCGGTGGAGACAAAGGGGTAGGCAGATGTTCCTGAAAAAGGTGGACGGCAAACGCGCGGTCAGGTTGAGCAACGGAGAAGTTCTGTCGCAGGCGGACCTGCCGCCCGAAGGCACGGTTCGCTGGGTGGCCAGCCGCAAGGAAAAGGTGGTTCGGGCCGTGGATTGCGGGCTGATAACACGCGAAAATGCCTTGAAAAGATGGGCGCTGAGCGATGAGGAATTCGACCAGTGGCGGGCGGCTTTCCACCGCCATGGCGCGGCGGCGCTGAAGGTGACGCGACTGCAGGCCTATCGACAACCCTAGGTTGTTCGTGCTATCAATTCCGCAACGGTAACGCCCGGTTAACCATTCTTGTCCAAAGTGTAGGGTAACGACCTGATACGGAGCGGAGAATTAACAATGCGCGTCTTGCTGGTTGAAGACGATCCGACGACTTCGAAAAGCATCGAACTGATGCTGACCCATGCAAACCTGAACGTTTACGCGACGGATCTGGGTGAAGAGGGCCTGGACCTGGCCAAACTCTATGACTACGATCTTATCCTGCTGGACCTGAACCTGCCCGACATGAACGGCCACGACGTGCTGCGCCAGTTGCGCCTGGCGCGAATCGAAACGCCGATCCTGATCCTGTCAGGAGCGGACGACCCGGAGAACAAGATCAAGGGGTTCGGTTTCGGGGCTGACGACTATCTGACCAAACCGTTCCATCGCGAAGAACTGGTGGCCCGCATTCATGCGATCATCCGCCGCTCGAAAGGGCATTCCCAATCGGTGATCAAGACCGGCGACATCGAGGTGAACCTGGATGCCAAGACCGTCAGCGTGGCGGGCAAGCCGGTGCATCTGACAGGCAAGGAATACCAGATGCTGGAACTGCTCTCGCTGCGCAAGGGCACGACGCTGACCAAGGAAATGTTTCTCAACCACCTTTACGGCGGAATGGATGAGCCGGAACTGAAGATCATCGACGTTTTCATCTGCAAGCTGCGCAAGAAGCTTTGCCAGGCAACCGGCGGGACAAACCATATCGAGACAGTATGGGGGCGCGGTTATGTCCTGCGCGACCCCGAGCCGACGGAACAACTGGACCAGAATCTGGCCGTCGGCGCATAGTCCCTCCCGCGGCGCACCCGCCCTGACCCGATGTGGGTCCTGGCGGGTGCGCCGTTCCTGCAGCGGCTTTGCGTTCCTGCAGCCGCCTTATCGTCTTCTCGCGTCGCTCTTTTTGGGGCTTCCTTTCCAGGGCCTCGCCTTCCTTAACTTTCGCTCCGCTGTTCGCCGATCCCGAGCTTTCGTCTCCGCTGTTCGCCAACCTCGGGTTTTCGTCTCCGGTGCTCGCCGACCCCGGGTTTTCGTCCGCGGTGCTCGCCGATCCCGAACCTTCTTTCCTCACTCTGGCCTTTCCCAGACCTTTGTCGCCCGGGTGCTCGTTTCTCCGTCCTTCGGGGGGCGGGACCGGGCCCGCGGCGATTGCGCGCTGCGCGAGGGCAAAGCCATCGAGGCGCTCTTTCGATGGCGGCCCGGCCCGGCGGGCCTATTGCCGCTCACGCGTTGCGGGGCTGCGCCCGGGCCATGCGGCGTGCCTTTCGCGCGGAACCGGGTGTGAGCAATTTCGCGCGGAACCGGGTGCCGGCTCGCTTCACGCGCGGCCGGGCGTGCCTTTCGCGCGGACCGGGAGCCGGCGATTTTTCACGGGACCGGGTGCCGGGTGGTTCAAGGCCGGCTCAGGCGTCGGGTTTTCCGAGCGGCGCATTTCCCGGTTGCCCGCCCGGAGCCTTGCGGGGGCGTCCATGGCGCGCGGGCTGCTTGAGGCCATTTGAGCGGGCGCGCGAAATTGCCTGCGGGCCGGCATTGCCCGGGCTCTTTCGCACGATCCTTCGCGTGCGCCC
>JALSRF010000347.1 GCA_026984895.1 Paracoccaceae bacterium | reverse complement strand
GGTGATTTCCGGCACCTCGATACTTTCGTCCATTTCCGGGAAAAGCACTGTCATGGCAGGGTCTTGCGCGTCGATGTCAAAGCCGTGTTCGGCAAAAAACGCGGCATAGCCCGCCCGCGCCTGGGCGTCGGTTTCCTGCCACAGGGCGCGCCCGGCCACCGCCAGCCGGAAGCCGTGCTCGGCAAGCCAGCGCATGCCTTCTAGGGTGCGGGCAAAGCTGCCCTGGCCGCGGATGGCGTCATGGCGGGCGCTTTGCCAATGGTCGAGCGATACCCGCAGGGTCAGCCGCGCTCCGAACCGGGCCAGCAGATCCAGCAGCCCCGCCTGCACCCGCTTGCGCATCATCGGGCGCATGGCATTGGTCAGCACCAGAACCCGATAGCCGCGCGCCAGCGCCGCCTCCAGCATGGCGATGATGTCGGGGTTCATGAACGGCTCGCCGCCGGTAAAGCCGATCTCGCCCACCCCCCAGCCGCGCGCCTCCAGCTGATCGAGGTAATCCTCGACCTCGGCGGTGTTCAGGTAAACCAGCCGGTCATTGCTGGGCGAGCTTTCGATATAGCAGTTGACGCAGGTGATGTTGCACAGGGTGCCGGTGTTGAACCACAGGGTCTGCGGCCGGCTCAGCGCCACCGTGGCCCGGGCGGCGCCGTCTGCGGTGCGCCTGGGGTCGAGAAACTTGCCCTGATTTGCCTGTGCGATCCGGTGGTCCATGGGGGCCTCTTGTGCATTTCCCCCCGGTCTATCGGTTTGGCGCGCGCAACTGAACCCCCCGAGCTTCCACCTGACGGATAGTTGATCGGCTTTGTGCCCGGCGGGATCGGTGATAGACATGGGCGGCGGGGCTGGATAAGAAGGCGTTAGCGCTAACAGCCAAGGCAGGAGAGCAAGATGGCATCGCGTGTGATTCCGGTTGAGCCTTTCGACCTGGTGATTTTCGGCGGCACCGGGGACCTGGCGCAGCGGAAGATTTTACCCAGCCTTTTCCGGCGCTTCATCGAGGGGCAGATGCCGCCCGAGGCGCGAATCATCGGGGCGGCGCGCAGCGCGCTTGACGATCGCGGCTATCGCGAGATGGTGGCCGAGGCGGTGCGGGCGCATGTCTCGCCGCACCGCTGCACCGAAAAGAACCTGGCGGCGTTTCTCAAGACCATCTTCTATGTGCCGGTGGATGCCAGGGGCGAGACCGGCTGGGAGGCGCTCAAGGCGCGGATGCGGCCGGGGGTGGTGCAGGCCTTCTATTTCTCGGTCGGGCCGGGCCTGTTCGGCGACCTGGCGCAGCGGCTCAAGAGCCATGCCATTGCCGGCGAAACCGCACGAATCGTGGTGGAAAAACCGTTTGGCCACGACCTGGCCTCGGCCCGGGCGCTCAACGCCACCCTGGCGGCGCATTTTCGCGAACAATACATCTATCGCATCGACCATTACCTGGGCAAGGAAACGGTGCAGAACCTGATGGCCCTGCGCTTTGGCAACATGTTGTTTGAGCCGCTCTGGAACGCGCAATATGTGGACCACGTTCAGATCACCGTGGCCGAAACCGTGGGCGTGGGCGGGCGCGGCAGCTATTACGACCATGCCGGCGCCATGCGCGACATGGTGCAGAACCACCTGATGCAGCTTCTGTGCCTGACCGCGATGGAGCCGCCCTCGAAATTCGACCCGGATGCGGTGCGCGATGAAAAGCTCAAGGTGATCCGGGCGCTCAAGCATGTGGAACTGCCCGAGATCGTGCGCGGTCAGTACCTGGCCGGCCCCGACACGCCGTCCTATCGGGAGGATGTGGACAACCCTGACAGCACCACCGAAAGCTATATCGCGCTCAAGCTCGAGATCGCCAACTGGCGCTGGAACGGCACGCCGTTCTACCTGCGCACCGGCAAGCGGCTCAAGGCGCGGCTCAGCGAGATCGTGATTCAGTTCAAGGAGCCGCCGCATTCGATCTTCGACAGCCCGCCGGGGCAGGGCGCCAACGAGCTTTCGATCCGCCTGCAACCGGATGAGGGGATGGACCTCAAGGTTACCATCAAGGAGCCGGGGCCGGGGGGCATGCGGCTGATCGACGTGCCGCTGGACATGACCTTTGCCGAGGCCCTGGGCGAGGAGGTGGCGGATGCGCCCGACGCCTATGAGCGGCTGATCATGGATGTGATCCGGGGCAACCAGACCCTGTTCATGCGCGGCGATGAGGTCGAGGCCGCCTGGGCCTGGACCGATCCGATCATCGCCGAATGGGAAGCCCGCGACCAACGGCCGCTGGGCTACGAGCCGGGCTCGACCGGGCCGGAAGAGGCGGCTATCCTGATGCACAGGGACGGACGCCGCTGGAGGGAGCTCAAGACATGAAGTTTATCGAATACCCGGACCGCGAGTTGTTGTTCGCCGGCGTGGTCGATGCGGTGGTGAGCGAGCTTAACGGCGCGCTGATGACCGGCGAGCGGGCCAGCATGGCGGTGCCCGGCGGCGCCACGCCGGTGCCGGTTTACGAGGTGCTGAGCGACATCGCCCTGGACTGGGCCCGCATCGACCTGGTGCTGACCGACGAGCGCTGGCTGCCGGAAAGCGACCCGCGCTCCAACACCCGGCTGCTGCGCGAGCATCTGCTGAAAAACAAGGCGGCGGCGGCCAACCTGGTGCCGCTCCACCGCGACACCCCCACGCCCGAGGAAAGCCTGGGCGCGCTCGAGGGCGGGGTGCGGGCGCTGGTGCCGCTTGACGTGGTGCTGCTGGGCATGGGCGAGGACATGCACACCGCCAGCCTGTTTCCCGATGGCGACAAGCTCGACCTGGCGCTGTCGGCCAAGGCGCCGGCGCTGGTGGCCATGCGGGCGCCGTCGGTGCCCGAGCCGCGCGTCACCCTGACCGTGCCGGTGCTGTCGAGCGCCTTCAGCAAGCACCTGCTGATCACCGGCGAGGCCAAGCGCCTGGCGCTGGAGCGGGCCCAGGGGATGCTGCCGGAACTGGCGCCGATCGCGGCGCTGATGTCCGGGCTCAAGGTGCATTGGGCGCCATGACCGAGGCGCTCTGGGCCAGGCTGGCCGCCCATGCCGAAGCCGCCCGCGCCCGGCGGATTGCCGACCTGTTCAAGGCGCCGGGCCGGGCCGAAGATTTCTCGATCCGGGCCGAGGGGCTGCTGTTCGATTACTCCAGAACCGCCATGGACGCACCGGCGCGGGCCGACCTGCTGGCGCTGGCCCGGGCGGCCGGGGTCGAGCACCGCCGCGCCGCCATGTTCGCCGGCGCCCATATCAACGAAACCGAGGATCGCGCGGCGCTGCATGTGGCGCTGCGCGCGCCGGCGGGCTGTGACTGGGCCCGGCCCGAGGTGCTTGAAACCCTTGATCGCATGGCCGAATTTGCCACGGGCGTGCGCGCCGGCGCCATTGCCGGGCCGGGCGGCGCCTTTCGCGACGTGATCAATATCGGCATCGGCGGCTCGGACCTGGGGCCGGCCATGGGGTGCCGGGCGCTGGCCCCGTATCACGACGGGCCGCGCTGTCACTTCGTCTCCAACGTCGATGGCGCGCAGATCCACGACATCCTCAAGGGCCTGGACCCGGCCTCGACACTGGTCATCGTGGCCTCGAAGACATTCACCACCATCGAAACCATGACCAATGCCGCCACCGCGCGCGACTGGCTGGCGGCCGGCGTCGGCGCCGGGCAGGTCGGCGGCCACATGGCGGCGGTCTCCTCGGCGCCCGAGCGCACCGCCCGGTGGGGCATCGCGCCCGAACGGGTGTTCGGCTTCGAGGACTGGGTCGGCGGGCGGTACTCGATGTGGGGTCCGATCGGCCTCGCGCTGATGATCGGGATCGGCGCCGCGAACTTCCGCGCCTTCCTGCGCGGCGGCCAGGCCATGGATCGCCATTTCCGCGAGGCCCCGCTCGACCGGAACATGCCCCTGGCACTGGCGCTGGCCGGCATCTGGCACAACCAGGTCTGCGGCCATGCCACCCGCGCGGTGCTGCCCTACGAACAGCGCCTGTCCCGGCTGCCGGCCTACCTGCAGCAACTCGAAATGGAAAGCAACGGCAAGAGCGTGACCCTGTCCGGCGCCCCGCTGACCCATGACAGCGCCCCGGTGGTCTGGGGCGAGCCGGGCACCAACGGCCAGCACGCCTTCTACCAGATGATCCACCAGGGCAGCCGCATCGTCCCGTGCGAGTTCCTGCTGGGCGCGCGCGGCCACGAACCGGCGCTGTCCCATCAGCACGACCTGCTCGCGGCCAACTGCCTGGCCCAGTCCGAGGCGCTGATGCTGGGGCGCAGCCTGGAGGCGGCGCGCGCCCTGCTGGCCGAAAGCGGGCTTTCGGGCGCCGAACTGGAGCGTCAGGCCATGCAGCGCGTGTTCCCCGGCAACCGGCCGTCCACCACGCTTCTCTACGACCGGCTGGAGCCCGATACCCTCGGGCGCATCGTTGCACTGTACGAACATCGGGTCTTCTGCGAAGGCGTCATCCTGGGGATCAACTCGTTCGATCAGTGGGGGGTCGAACTGGGCAAGGAACTGGCCCGCGACATGCTGCCCCTGGTGGAAGGCCGCGCGCCGGCCAGGGGCAAGGATGCCTCCACGCGCCACCTGCTCGAACATCTGCACGTGCTGGCCTCCGGCGCCCCCGACTGACTTCTTCTGTCCTCAAATATCCGCGCCGCAGGCGGCCCGCCCCGCGGGCGGGCCAGTGCCGCGCCACCGCCCCGGCCCGTGGCCGGTCCGCCGATTCCCCCTTGCCGCCGTGCCGGTTTTCGGCTTGCATGGGGCCATGAATGACGGCTTCCCCTCGATCGACGCCACGCGCAGCCAACTGGCCGGGCAGGGCTATGTGTGCGGGCGCGCCCTGGCCACGGTGGTGTTCCTGGCGTTGCGCCTGGGCCGGCCGCTGTTTCTCGAAGGCGAAGCCGGCGTCGGCAAGACCGAGATTGCCAAGGCCATCGCGGCCGCGCTCGGGCGCCGGCTGATCCGCCTGCAATGCTACGAGGGGCTGGACGCCGCCGCCGCCGTCTGCGAATGGAACTTTCCGGCCCAGATGGTGGCCATCCGCACCGCCGAGGCCGCCGGCATCACCGACCGCGACATGCTGAACCGCGACATGTTTTCGGAGGAATTCCTGATCCGCCGCCCGCTGCTCGAGGCGATGAGCCCGCAACAGGGCGGCGCGCCGGTGCTGCTGATCGACGAGCTTGACCGCACCGACGAACCCTTCGAGGCCTTCCTGCTGGAAGCCCTGTCGGATTTCCAGGTCACCATCCCCGAACTGGGCACCGTCAAGGCCGCCGAGCCGCCGATCGTGATCATCACCTCCAACCGCACGCGCGAGGTGCACGACGCGCTCAAGCGGCGCTGCCTGTATCACTGGGTGGATTACCCGGATCTCCAGCGCGAACTGGACATTCTCGCTGCCCGCGTGCCCGAAGCCAGCGCCGCGCTCAGCCGGCAGATCGTCAGCTTCGTGCAGCGGCTGCGCGGCGAAGACCTGTTCAAGAAGCCGGGCGTTGCCGAAACCATCGACTGGGCGAAATGCCTGCTGGCGCTCGATGCGCTGGAACTGTCGCCGCAGGTCATCGCCGATACCCTCGGCGCGATCCTGAAATACCAGGACGACATCGCCCGCCTGGCGGGCTCCCGGGCGGCGCGGCTCCTGGAGGAGGCGCGGGCGACGGCCGGGGTGGCCGACTGATGGCGGGCGGGGGCGACCTGCCGGTGCCCGAGGCCGGCAGCTTCACCGCCAACATCGTCCATTTCGCGCGCGCGCTGCGCAAGGCGGGGCTGCCGGCGGGGCCGGGGCGCGTGGCCGACGCGGTGCGCGCGGTCGAGGCGGCCGGCTTCGGCGACCGGCGCGACTTCTACTGGACGTTGCACGCCTGTTTCGTCGCCCGCCCGGAACAGCGCCAGGTCTTTGCCCAGATCTTCCGGCTCTACTGGCGCGACCCGCAGTATCTCGAACACATGATGGCCATGCTGCGCCCGGCGGTGCGCGGCCTGCAGCAGGAAACCGCCCCGAAAGCCGCCGAAAAGCGCGCCGCCGAGGCGCTTCTGGACGGGGCCGACGCAGCGCCGCCGGCGCCGCGCGACACGGGCGCGCCCGAAAGCGAAACCGTCGCTTTCGACGCCGCGCTGACGTTTTCGCCGCGCGAAAGGCTGCGGCAGATGGATTTCGAGCAGATGAGCACCGACGAACTGGCCGCGGCGCACCGCCTGATCGCGGGGCTGCGCCTGCCGGTGCGCCCGCTGGTGTCGCGCCGCGCCGCGCCGGCCCCCGGCGGCCGGCTGGCCGACTGGCGCGCGACCATGCGCCGGGCCACGCGCGATGGCGGCGAAATCCGGCGTCTCGTGCGCCGCCGGCGCCGGCGGCGCTGGCCGGACCTTGTGGTGCTGTGCGACATATCCGGCTCGATGTCGTCCTATGCGCGCGCGGTGCTGCATTTCCTGCACGCGGCCAGCAACCGGGCCGGGGCCGGCTGGTCGCGGGTGCATGCCTTCACCTTCGGCACCCGGCTGACCAACATTTCCCGGCACATGCAGCGGCGCGACGTGGACGAGGCGCTGGCGCTGGCCGGCGCCGAGGCGCCCGACTGGGAGGGCGGCACGCGCATAGCCGGCTGTCTGCACGCCTTCAACCGGGACTGGTCGCGCCGGGTGCTGGGGCGCGGCGCGGTGGTGCTGCTGGTCACCGACGGGCTGGACCGGGACGCGGACGGCGATCTGGGGCACGAGATGGAGCGGCTGCGGCTTTCGGCGCGCCGGCTGGTCTGGCTCAACCCGTTGCTGCGCTGGGACGGCTTCGCGCCGCGCGCGCGCGGTATCCGCGCCATGCTGCCCCATGTGGACAGCCTGCGCGCCGGCCATAACATCGCCACGCTCGAGGCCCTGGGCGCGGCGCTTTCGCGGCCCGAGGACGGCGGCGAAAGATCCCGGCTGATGGCGATGATGGAACCGCGCAGCGCGCCGGGCGGCAAACCGGGGACCGCGCCGGCGATGGACCCGGCGATGGAACCGGGGATGGCTCCGATGACGCAACCCGGCGACGAGGCGGGCGACGAGGCGGGCGATGGGGCGGGCGATGGCTGAGTTCGACCGGATCCCGGAACAGGCGCTGGAATGGCTTGCCGCCGGCAAGGGTGCGGCGCTGGCAACGGTGGTCGAAACCTGGGGCTCGGCCCCGCGCCCGGCCGGCGCGCAACTGGCGATCAGCGAAGACGCCGAAATCGCCGGCTCGGTTTCGGGCGGCTGTGTCGAGGGGGCGGTGGTGGAGGAGGCGCTGGAACTGCTGCGCACCGGCGAAACGCGGCTGCTGGAATTCGGCGTCAGCAACGAAGAGGCCTTCGCCGTCGGCCTGGCCTGCGGCGGCACCATCCGCATCCTCATCGAGCCGGTCGGCCGGGGCACGGGGCCGGCGCGCCGCCTGATCGGGTCCCTGGCCGAGGCCCGCGCGCAGCGCCGGGCGGTGGCCTACCGGGTGAACCTCGTCACCTGGGAACGCGAACTGCGCCCGCCGCCGGGGGGCGACGACGATGCACTGCAGGCGCGTTTCGACGCCGACCGTTCGGGGCGCGACGGCGACTGGTTCAGCGCCATCCACAACCCGCCGCTGCGGCTGATCGTGGTGGGCGGGGTGCATATCGCCCAGCCGCTGGTGCGCATGGCGCGCATGGCCGGCTATGACCCGGTGATCATCGACCCGCGCGACGCCTTCGCCAGCCCCGAACGCTTCCCCGGCGAGCGGCTGATCCACGACTGGCCGGACCGCGCGCTCGCCGCCGAAAGACCCGATGCGCGCACCGCGGTTGTCACGCTGACCCATGACCCGAAGCTTGACGATCCGGCCATCCGCGCGGCGCTGGAGACCGGGGTGTTCTACCTTGGCTGCCTGGGGTCGCGCAGAACCCATGCCCGGCGCGTCGCGCGCCTTGAGGCCGCCGGGGTCCCGGCCGAACAGATCGCCCGCATCCACGCGCCGGTCGGCACCGACATCGGCGCGCGAAGCCCGGCCGAGATCGCCGTCGCGATCATCGCCGAAATCACCGAGCGCCTGCGCCGCCCCGAAACGCGCCCGCCGGGGCGGGGGGCGTGAAGGACCCGGGGGCGTGACAGGGCGGGGGCGTGAAGGGCGTGGGCCTTGGCCGGCGCGGTGCTTGGCCGGCGTCGTGCGGGCTGCGGCACCCGCGGCGGCGCCATGGCAAGGGACGGAGCCGGATCCGGGCAGCCGATCGGGCGTTGAACCTCGGGGCGGGTCTGGTTACCCTACCTGTTGCAGCAGGGGAGAGGACGATCATGGAACTTGTCGGCGAACGACATATCGCGCTTGAGCCGCTGGAGGTCTGGCGCGCGCTCAACGACGTGGAGGTGCTGCGCCAGTCGATTCCCGGCTGCAAGGAGATGACCGGCAGCGTCGAAGAGGGCTACGAGGCCGTGGTCACCCAGAAGATCGGCCCGGTCAAGGCCACCTTCCGAGGCCGGGTCGAGCTCTCGGACATCGTGGAGGGACGCTCGTATCGCATTTCCGGTTCGGGCAAGGGCGGACCGGCGGGCCATGCAAGCGGCGCCGCCGACGTGCGCCTGGATGCCCATGAGGACGGCGGCACGCGGCTGATCTACGCGGTCGAGGCCAGGGTCGGCGGCAAGATCGCCAGCCTCGGCGGGCGGCTGATCGGCGGGGTGGCGCGCAAGCTGGCCGACAAATTCTTCGAGAATTTCCAGAATGCGGTTGAAAACGCGCGCGCCTCGGAACAGGATGGAGTCCGGGACGACAGGGCCTGAATCCGCCCGGAACGCCGCCGGATTGCTGCCCCGAACGCCGCCCGAACGCCGCGCGCCGTCTGTCGGCAACCCGCAGCCGGCAGCCGCCGAAGCGATGCCCGGCCCGGGTGCCGGACCCCGGCAGGGGCCCGGGCGAGGGCCAAGGGCACGGACGACGGCACGGGCACGGACAATGCCCACGGACGATGGCGCGGGTCCGGGCCGCAGGCCAGAGCCGCGGGCCAGAGCCGCGGGGCAGGGCCGCAGGGCCTGGGCAAGGCCGGGGCACGCGGCACCGCCGCAACAGGCGCCCGGGCAAGACACCCGTGCCGGCCCCGCCGCCCCGGCACGGGGCGCAAGACCGGACCCGGGCGCCGCAAGGGCGCGGGAACAGATTTTACAGGGAGGACCAGATGAAATCCGTATCAATGACCGTCAACGGCAAGGCCGTGAGCGGCGAAGTCGAGGGCCGCACGCTGCTGGTGCAATTCCTGCGCGACACCCTGGGGCTGACCGGCACCCATGTGGGCTGCGACACCGCCCAGTGCGGCGCCTGCACCGTGCATGTGAACGGCAAGGCGGTGCGCGCGTGCAACATGCTCGCGCTCGAGGCCGAAGGCGCCGATGTGACCACGATCGAGGGCATGGCCAGCGACGATGGCGCGCTGGGGGTGATCCAGGCCGCCTTTCAGGAACACCACGGGCTGCAATGCGGCTTCTGCACGCCGGGCATGGTGATGGCAACGGCGGACCTTCTGGCCGAAAACCGGAGCCCGAGCGAAGCGGAAATCCGCGCCCATCTGGAAGGCAATATCTGCCGCTGCACCGGCTATCACAACATCGTCAGATCGGTTCAGGCCGCCGCCGCCCGCATGGGCTGAGCGCCGCCGCCCGAACGCCGGGCTGACGGAATTTTTCACGGGAGGAATACATGCCGAAGGATCATGGAATAGGGGCCAGCCGGAAACGCCCCGAGGACATTCGCTTTCTGGCCGGAAAGGGCAGGTATACGGACGACATCAACGTGCCCGGGCAGGCCCATGCGCATTTCATCCGCTCCGAGGTGGCGCATGGCCGCATCAAGGGGATCGACACGTCCGCCGCCGCCGGCATGCCCGGCGTGCTGCGCATCTTCACCGGCGCCGATTTCG
>JALSRF010000346.1 GCA_026984895.1 Paracoccaceae bacterium | reverse complement strand
ACCGCGCAGCCCGGTGCCAGGCTGGCCTGCTGCGCGCCCAGCACGGCGGTGGCGGCCAGGTCCTCGTTCACCGCCGGCATGAAGGTGATCCCCGCCGCGCGCAGACGCGCGTCCGCCCGCCACATCTCCAGATCCACCGCCCCCAGAGGCGAGCCGCGATAGCCGGAAACGAACCCGGCGGTGTTCAGGCCCGCCATGCGGTCGCGGCGCGCCTGATCCAGCATGATGCGCACGAGCGCCTGCGTGCCGGTCAGAAACACCCGGCCCGAGGTCCGGCTGTAGCGGTCTTCCAGCCGGTAGGTTCCATCACTGTGCACAGGCTTCATCGGCGCATCCCCGCTGAACTGGCATGGCATGGCATGGCAT
The DNA here is from genome assembly GCA_026984895.1 of Paracoccaceae bacterium. Classification (GTDB taxonomy): domain Bacteria; phylum Pseudomonadota; class Alphaproteobacteria; order Rhodobacterales; family Rhodobacteraceae; genus JAJRUE01. The sequence goes on along the minus strand of JALSRF010000346.1, from coordinate 1,756 downwards.
GACAGGGACACGATAGCGCGGCCGGCCCGGATGCACACGCGAAAAACCGCAGCGCCGGGGCCGGAGGCCGAAGGCCGAAGGCCGGAAGCTGCGGCCGGACGTCGGGGCCGGGGCGCTCGCCGGGGCCGGCGCGCCACGCCCGCAGCCGGGGCGGCAGGCAGCGCCCGGGGCGCGCAGGAACCCGCGCCGATCGGGGCGCGTAAAGCGGCGGGAAGCGGCGGGCGCGCTGACAGGCGGCCCCTGGTGCGGGTGGAGGGACTTGAACCCCCACGCCTTGCGGCGCCAGAACCTAAATCTGGTGCGTCTACCAGTTCCGCCACACCCGCACGCGCCGCGCTTCTAGCAAAGCCGGGGGGGCGAGGCGAGGCGAAAGTTTTTCGAATCGGGGATTCACAGCGCCGCCGTCCTGGCCTAGAGTCGGCGCGAAAACCCGGCACGGCCCGTGAAAAGAGGCCGCCGGATGAGGCAGAAAACACGGGGAAAAACCCAATGTCGAGCAGACAGCAGCGCCGCCGCGCGCGCACCTTCACCTACAAGACCGGGCTGTGCGAAGGCACCAGCGTGATGACCAGCGAAGGCGCGCTGCCGGTGGAATACCTGATTGCGGGCGACCGCATCGTGACGGCAAGCGGGCTGCGCATCCTGCGCCATGTTTCGGCGCGTGCGCTGCGGGACTGCCCGATCGAAGTGCGCCGCAACGCGCTCGGCCCTGGCCGGCCGGCAGCCGACATGCTGCTTGCGCCGGACCAGCCGGTGCACCTGGCCAACTGGCGCAGCCATCGCCTGTATGGCGCCGACAGCGTGGCGGTTCCGGTTTCGCGCCTGCACGACGGCACGCATATCACATGGGGCGAACACCCGGGCGAGTTGCTGGTCTACGACCTGGAGCTGGAAAGCGCCCAGGTGATCTACGCCGAAGGCATGGAAGTGATGAGCGCAACGCCGCCGCTGTCGGCCGCCAACACCACCGCCGAAATCGCCGCCGGCTAGGGCGCTGTCCAGAGGCCGCCGGAGCGGGGGCCGGAGGGGGGCCGGCCACGGCACCGCCGCGCGGCTGCCTGCACCGCGCAACCGTGCGCGCGGACCGAGGCGCGGGCCGGGGCGTGAACCGGGGGCGCGGGCCGGGCGCGGCGCGTGTTCTGCCGGCCCGCCCTTAAACGGCAGACAGGACGCGAAGGCCCCGGCGCGCCCGGCGCGTTCCCGTGGCCGGCCTCACCAGGGCGAAACGGAGGCTGACAGGGCCGGGAAGATGGCCAGCGACAGGATGATCGACATGTGGAATTCCGGCGGCGTCGCGCCCGGCCTGACACGCGCCCGAGACCGGGGCAAGGCCCGCCCGCCCCGCCCCGCAGGCGCAGCCACGCGCAGCCGGGCGCTCATCCACATCCACCAAGACCGCGCAACACCTCCGGCAAGGTTTCCGGCAGGTCCTCGGCGATCAGCCCGGGGCCGAATTTCCGCGCGCATTCCACATGCAGCCAGGCGCCCGCCTCGGCGGCCTCCGTCGATGGCAGCCCGCGCGCCAGCAACCCCGTGACGAAGCCGGCCAGCACATCGCCCGCGCCCGCCGTCGCCAGCCACGGCGCCGCGCGTTCATACTGCGCCGCGTTGACCACACACCGCCCGTGCGCATCCGCAATCACCGTATCCGGCCCCTTGAACAGCACCACGCAGCCGGCCCGCGCCGCCGCCGCGCGCGTTGCATCCACCTTCGACCAGGCCGGGCCTCTGGTGGCCGGCGCGTTCAGCTTCTCGG
>JALSRF010000345.1 GCA_026984895.1 Paracoccaceae bacterium | reverse complement strand
CATTCCAGAGCGAACGCGCGCCCTGTTCCAGCCGGGCGATCCATTCCCGGACCTCCCCGGTGTCAAACCCCAGCGCATCGCCGGTTGCCGCCAGATCGCGGCACGAACGCATGAGCGTGAAGGTCATCGTCGGATCGGCGACGCGAAACGGGTTTTCGGCGCGCATCGCCGCTTCGTCCCAGTGCAGCCGCCGGCCCAGCTGCACCAGCCAGATATAGCGGTCATAGTCGTCCTTGGTCGGACGCATGTGCGGGTCCACATGCGCCGTGTCCCGGCGGCGATAGGCGCCCACGCCGCGCGGGTCGATGCGCGCCATGGCGCTGTCCCAGTCCGGCGCATTGTCCCGCCCGCTTTCCCAGGGGTGGGTGACGCAGATCGCGCCGGCCTCGTCGCTGCGCCAGCGCATGAACCAGCGGTGCCAGGCCTCCAGCTTGCGCCAGATGCGCGACATCGGGCCCGCTCCGGCCGCAGGGTCGGCCTCGTAGATCGCCCGCGCGAAGGTCGAGGCCACCGGCGGCTGGCTGATCCCCGAAGACGGCACCGGCCCCTCGCATCCCCACACATCGGGGCCGGGGAAATAGCCGGGGTCGGCCTTGTGAAACAGGATATGCGGCACCATGCCGTTTTCCCACTGCCCCGCCAGCAGGCTTTCCAGTTCCCGCCAGGCACGGCCCGGATCAAAGCGCGCAAACCCCCAGGCGGCAAAGGCGCTGTCCCAGTTCCACTGGTAGGGATACAGCCCGTCCGTGGGCACGGTATAGCCGCCCCGGTCATTGGTCATCAGCACGCGTCGCGCGCGCTCGTCCAGTCGCTCCGGCGTTTCCGGCTTCATCGCGCTCAACCCTTTACCGAACCTGCGGTCAGCCCGCGCGTCATGAATTTCTCAAGCCCCAGGAACAGCACCATGATCGGAACGGTCGCGATCACCGCGCCCGCCATCAGATGCTGGCGCGGGATCTCCGAGGAATTCAGCATCGTCACCCCGCGCGTAAGCGTGAATTTCGCCGGATCGTCCAGCAGCATGAAGGCCAGCAGAAACTCGTTCCACGCAATCATGAAGACATAGAGCGAAACCGAGGCCAGCGCCGGCAGGCTCAGCGGCAGGGTGATCTTCCAGATCACCTGCAGCCGGTTCAAGCCGTCCATCAGTCCGGCCTCTTCCACCTCGCCCGGAAGCCCGCGGAAATAGCCCTGCAGCATGTACAGCGCCACCGGGATGGTGGTCACCGGGTAGATCATCACGATCCCGACGATCGAATTGCGCAGCCCGGTCAGCGAAAAGGCGATGTAGATCGGCAAGGCCAGCACGATCATCGGCACCATGTAGATCAGCAGGATCGAGCGCGCCAGAACCGCCCGCCCCCGAAACCGCAACCGCGCCACCGCATAGGCGCCGGGGATCGAGAACGCCAGCGTGATCAGCACCGTCAGCACCGACACATAAAAAGACGTCCACATGTAGCGCCCGAAGTGAAAATCGCGAAACAGCTCCTTGTAACTGCGAAACAGATCGAGTCCGCGCGACAGGTCGATCGAGAAATCCAGCGGGTTGGCCAGCAGCTCCTGCTGGCTTTTCAGGCTGGTCATCACCATCACGTAAAACGGAATCGCAACGATCGCGGTAAAGAACACATAGCCAAAGCCCGTCAGAAACCGGATCACCGCCCGTTCGGCCTCATGGCGGCTCAGCGCACCCCGCCCGATCCCCGCCAGCATGGCCATCAGAGGCCCGGTCACCGCCAGCCCCAGAACCAGCGCCACCAGCGCGTGCCGGGCCGGGGCGACACCGTCGCCAAGGACGACCGCCCCGGAAATCAGGCCAGACCCGAACGCGATCAGCACCCCGCACGCCAGTTTCGCCAGCCGCGGCATCGGCCAGAGCGCAAGCCCCCCGCACACCGCCCCCAGCAACAGGCTGCCCCACAACCCGGGCCGCGCCGCATTGCCGGTGGCGAAACTGAACACGATTGCCACGCTCGTCGCCATGACCAGCGTCCAGAGCATGCCCAGAAACGGGCCCAGAACCAGCCCCCGCCTCATCGCCCTGCCCCTTCTTCTGTCCGGAAATATCCCCGCCGGAGGCATGAAATCTCCCTGCTGGCCGTCACAATCCTTCCTCCCGG
>JALSRF010000344.1 GCA_026984895.1 Paracoccaceae bacterium | reverse complement strand
GTGGATATAGGCCGAGTTGATGCCGCGGATCACCTCGGGGATCGGGAAGGAGGCGATATAGCCGATCTTGTTGGATTTCGTCATCCGCCCGGCAATGGTGCCCTGCACCGCGCGGCCTTCGTAGAAACGGGCCGAATAGGTGGACACGTTGTCGGCGCGCTTGAAGCCGGTGGCGTGTTCGAACTTGACCTTCGGGAACTTGGCGGCGACTTCCAGCACCTGGTCCATGTAGCCGAAGGAGGTGGCAAAGATCAGGTCGGCCCCGCCAAGCGCCATCTGGGTCATCGCCCGCACCGCGTCGGCGCCCTCGGGGACGCTTTCCTGGTAGACGGTTTCGACGGCATCGCCGAATTCGGCTTCGATCGCCTTTCGGCCCTCGTTGTGCTGGAAGCTCCAGCCGCCGTCGCCGATCGGCCCCACGTAGATGAAGCCGACCTTGGTCCTGGATGCAGCCCAGGCGCTTGTGCTCAGACCGGCCCCGAGCGCCAGCGCGCCGGCCCCTTTCAGAACGGTTCTGCGTTTCATGACTTTCTCCCTAGGTTTCCGGGCCGAAGCCCCGTTTTGAAGGTGCCTCTATTGCGAGGCGTGAAATGTGCGGCCCAAGGCGCCCGGTGCGCCAAGGGCGGTGCGGCTGCGGTTTGCCGACATGATAACCAGAACCAGGATAGTTACCAGATATGGCAGCATCGACAAGTAGACCACCGGAATATTGACGCCGGCTGCCTGCAGATTCAACTGCAACACGGTGACCCCGCCGAAAAGATAGGCGCCCAGCAGAACGCGCCAGGCCCGCCAGCTTGCAAAAACCACGATGGCCAGCGCAATCCAGCCGGCGCCGGCGGTCATGCCCTGGGTCCATTGCGGCACCCGTATCAGGCTGATGTAGGCCCCGCCAAGACCGGCGCAGGCGCCGCCAAAGACGATCGCGGCAACGCGGATCGGCACCACCTTGTAGCCCAGGGCATGTGCGGCGTCGTGGTTTTCGCCGACCGCGCGCAGGATCAGCCCGAACCGGGTGTATTTCAGGACCGCCCAGACCGCACCCACCAGCGCGATGGAAACATAGACCATCAGGTCGTGGCGAAAGGCGATCGGCCCGATGACCGGAATGTCCGAAAGCACCGGCAGCCGTATCGTGGCGATGGGCGGGGCCTTGATGCCCACATAGTTCTGGCCGATCAGCGAGGACAGCCCAAGCCCGAACAGCGTCAGCGCAAGGCCGGTCGCGGTCTGGTTGGCCAGCAGGAACTGGGTCAGGAGCGCAAACAGCAGCGCCAGCACCGCCCCGCCCAGTGCCGCGCCGGCAAAGCCAAGCGTCGGGCTGCCGGTTTCGACCGCCACGACAAAACCGCAGACCGCGCCGGTGATCATCATGCCTTCGACGCCAAGGTTCAGCACGCCGGCCTTTTCCACCACCAGTTCACCGATGGCCGCCAGCATGATCGGCGTCGAGGCGACCATGATCGACGCCAGCAGGACCAGGGGATTGATCGAGGACAGATCCATCACGCGGCCTCCCTCTTGCCCGGGCGAATGCGGTAGTTCGACAGCACGTCAACCGCCAGCAGGAAGAACAGCAACATCCCCTGCAACAGCTGGATCGCCGCCGCCGGCAGCCCCAGCGTGCTGGCCGCCGCGTCGCCGCCGACATAGGTCAGCGCCATCAGCAACCCGGCCAGCATCACCCCGATCGGGTTCAGCCGCCCCAGGAAGGCGACGATGATCGCGGTGAACCCGTAGTTCGAGTTGAAGTCGATGCTGATCTGTCCGGCCGGCCCGCTGACCTCGAACAGCCCCGCAAGCCCGGCCAGCGCGCCGGAGATGCCAAGACAGACCACCACCAGCAACGACGGGTTCACCCCGGCAAATCGGGCGGCGCGCGGGGCCTGCCCGGTCAGGCGGATATGAAACCCCAGAAGGTGCCGGTTCAGCAGCACATGGCCGAAGACAACCGCGATGAGCGCGGCGATCACCCCCCAGTGCACGCCGGCGCTTTCGATCAGGAAATCGTTGTGCGCCGCCGGGTAGTCGCTGAAATTCCGGCTGCCGGGAAAGCCCATGCCATCGGGGTTGCGCAGCAGTCCCGAGGAAACCGAGGCCAGGATCGCCTCGGCGACATAGACCAGCATCAGCGAAACCAGGATCTCGTTGGTATTGAAGCGGGTCCTGAGGATGGCCGGGATCATTGCCCAGGCCCAGCCGCCGAAGGCCCCCGCAATCACCATGGCCGGAAAGATCAGCCGGTTTTCGGTCGGGTAGAAGGCCAGCCCCAAAGCGGCCCCGCTGATGGCGCCGATGATATACTGGCCCTCGGCGCCGATGTTCCAGATGCCGGCGCGAAAGCCCAGTGAAAGACCGATCGCGATCAGGATCAGGGGGGCGGCTTTCACCAGCAGTTGCCCGCGGTAATAGAAGGCGAATTCGCCAAAGATCGGGTCCCAGAAGATGGTGCGGATCGCCGCCACGGGATCGGTGCCGAGAAAGGCGAAAAGCGCACCACCCGCCAGCATCGTCAGCAACACCGCAAGCACCGGCGTTGCCGCCGTCCATGCGCGCGAGGGCGCAGGGCGTTTTTCAAGCCGGAACATGGGCAGCCTCCAGTCCGTGGGCGCCGCCCATCATCAATCCGATCTCTTCCACGCTCAGCCCCTTGGTGGGGCGCGGTGCGCTCAGCCGACCTTCGTTCAGCGCGGCAAAGCGGTCGGAGATTTCCATCAGTTCGTCCAGGTCCTGGCTGATGCAGACCACCGCCGTACCCTTGTGCGCCAGATCAAGCAGCGCCTGGCGGATGTCGGCCGCGGCCGAGGCATCGACGCCCCAGGTGGGCTGGTTCACCACCAGCACTTCGGGGCGCTGCAGCACCTCGCGCCCGATCACGAATTTCTGCAGGTTGCCCCCGGAAAGCGCGCGCGCAGCGTTTTCCGGCCCCGGCGTGCGCACGTCGAAATCGGCGATGATCGCCTCGGCAAAGCTGCGCGCGCGGCGCCAGTTCATGAACCCGCGGTCGGCCAGGCGCTCGCGCACCGTGCCGGTCAGCGCCGCGTTTTCGGTCAGGCTCATGTCCGGGGCGGCGGCATGGCCCAGGCGTTCTTCCGGGGCCGCCAGCAGGCCGAGCGCGCGCCTCTGGCCGGGGCCCAGATGGCCGATGTCCTGTCCCTTCAGACGGATCGCGGTCGGAACGCCGGGCAGTTCGCCCGAGAGCGCTCCCAGCAGTTCGTCCTGCCCGTTGCCGGCGACGCCGCCGATGCCGATCACCTCGCCGGCGCGCACGGTCAGGTTGACGTCCGTCAGCGCGGTGCCGAAGGGGTTTTCCGAGGCCAGCGAAAGGCCGGTGATTTCCAGCACCACCTCGCCCGGCTCGCCGGTCTGGCGCGTCGGGATGTTGAGCGCCTGGCCCACCATCATCTCGGCCAGGTCGCGCGCCGATTTCCTGGCCGGTTCGCAGGTGCCCACCACCTTGCCCTGGCGCAGGATCGTCGCTTCGTCGCACAGCGTGCGGATCTCTTCGAGCTTGTGCGAGATATAAAGGATCGCCGTGCCTTCCGTGCTCAGTTTTTTCAGGGTTTCAAACAGGATTTCAACCTCTTGCGGGGTCAGAACCGAGGTCGGCTCATCCATGATCAGAAGCCTGGGTTCCTGCAGCAGGCAGCGGATGATCTCGACCCTCTGGCGTTCGCCCGCGCTCAGTTCGCCCACCAGCCGGTTCGGGTCAAGCGGCAGGCCGTATCTTTCGCTTACCGTGCGAATGCGCCCGGCCAGTTCGCGCATCGCCGGCGGGTTTTCCATGCCCAGGGCCACGTTTTCGGCCACATTCAGCGCCTCGAACAGGCTGAAGTGCTGAAACACCATGGCAACGCCGGTCTGGCGGGCCACATGCGGGCTGGCCGGCGCATAGGGCGCGCCGTTCCATTGCATCGCGCCGGCATCCGGGCGCACCAGCCCGTAGATCATCTTCACCAGGGTCGATTTCCCGGCGCCGTTTTCCCCCAGCAGCGCGTGGACCTCGCCCGGGGCGACCGAAAACGAAACGTGATCGTTGGCGATGACGCCGGGGTAGGCCTTGGTGATGCCGTCAACGGCGAGTAAGGCTCCTCGCATTTTTCCTCCCTGGGTTTCGGTTCGGTTCCTGCGCCTGCGGGCGGGGCGACGCCTGGCGTTGCAGCAGTTCCCGGGCGACGCCGATTGCGATCGCCTGCGGGTGCTTGCCAAGCGCGGGCTGCCCGATGGGGCAGGTGATGCGCGCAATCCGGTCGGGCGCATGGCCAAGGCTGGCAAGCTGGCTGCGAAAGCGTGCCCATTTGGTGGCCGAACCGATCAGCCCGGCATGGGCAAATTCGTGCCGCAGCAGGCGGTGGCACAGTTCCAGATCCAGCGCGTGGCTGTAGGTAAAGATCAGGTGGTCGCCGTCGCGCGGCGCGTGGGGCACCAGGTCGGCCGGGTTTTCGGCGCACAGGACATCGATGCCCGGCGCGACGTCTTCGGGAAACCGGCTCGGCGAGGTGTCCACCCAGGTGATCGCGAACTGCGGCAAGGGGGCCAGAACCGCGACCACCGCCCGTCCCACATGGCCGGCGCCGTAGATCCACAGGCTGCGCGCGGGTGTGCTTGTCGGTTCGATCAGCCAGCCGTCGCTCAGACCCGGCGTGACCGGCCGGCCCGTGGCGCGGTGCTCGCGCAGCATCCGGCGAAAGGCCAGCGGCATCGGCTTTGCCCCTTCGATGCGGCGCGCAAAGACGGTTGCGCGAATGGCATCCAGAGCCTGCGCATCGAAGCGCTCGAAGACCAGCGTCACCGCGCCGCCGCAGCACTGGCCCAGCCCCGGCCCGAGGGCCACGCGCTCGATCCAGCCACCGGGCGTGGCGGACCGGCTTCCCGTGCCCGCGCCGGCCTGCGCACCGGCGCCCGTGCCAAGCGCCGCGCGCGCCTTGCGCAGGGCATCCAGTTCCAGTGCGCCGCCGCCGATGGTGCCCCACTGGCCGGTTCCCCAGACCAGCATCTGCGCGCCCGGCTCGCGCGGGGCCGAGCCGCGCCGCGCGCCGACCAGCACCCGGACAACGCAGCCGTGGCGCCTGACCAGTTCACCCAGCCTTTCGAGGGGCAGGCTCATCCTCATCCGCGCGCCCTCGCAACGGCTGCCAGGATGTTTTCGGGCGTCGCCGGCGCCTCCAGGCCGGCTTCATGCGGCCCGCAGCTGCTGACCGCATCCGCCAGCGCCATGAAGGCCGAAATGCCCAGCACGAATGGCGGCTCGCCCACGGCCTTGGAACGAAAGATCGTTTCTTCGCGGTTCGGCGCGTCCCACAGGGCGACGTTGAATATGTCCGGCCGGTCCGAGCAGGCCGGGATCTTGTAGGTGGAGGGGGCATGGGTCATCAGCCTGCCGCGGGCGTCCCAGACAAGTTGCTCGGTGGTCAGCCAGCCGGCGCCCTGCACGAATCCGCCTTCGATCTGCCCGATGTCCAGGCCCGGGTTCAGCGACGCGCCGGCATCGTGCAGGATATCGACCCGGAGCAGTCGGTTTTCTCCGGTGAGCGTGTCGATCACGCACTCGCTGAGTGCCGCGCCATAGGCGAAATAGTAGAACGGCCGCCCGCGCCCCCTGCGCCGGTCCCAGCCGATCTTCGGGGTCTTGTAAAACCCGGTGGCCGACAGGCTGACGCGGTGCTCGTAGGCAAGCTGCGCCGCCCTGGCAAAGGTGATTTCCTCACGCCCGATGCGCACCATGCCGTCGGCAAAGACAACATCGCCGGTCTGGAAATATTCCCCCAGAAACGCGGCCATGCGCTGGCGGATGGTGTCGCAGGCGGCCTTGACCGCCATGCCGTTGAGATCCGACCCCGACGAAGCCGCGGTGGCCGAGGTATTGGGCACCTTGGCGGTATCGGTGGCGGTGATCTTCACCGCCTCGACCGGCACACCGAAGCTGGCCGCCGCCACCTGCGCCACTTTCTGGAACAGCCCCTGTCCCATCTCGGTGCCGCCGTGGTTCATGTGGATCGAACCGTCCTGATACACATGCACCAGGGCGCCGGCCTGGTTCAGGTGGGTAAGCGTGAAACTGATCCCGAACTTGACCGGCGTCAGGGCGATCCCGCGCCTGAGCACGCGGTTGTGCGCATTCCAGTTGCGCACCCGGTCGCGCCGCGCCGCGTAATCGGCCCGCTCGGCAAGCGCTTCGCAAAGCTCGTGCGAGATCGAATCCTCGACCACCATGTGATAGGGGGTCGTCTGCCTGCCGGCGCCGGGCTTCGTTTCGGTCGCGCGGTCGCGCCGCGGATTGCCGGCGGCATCCGGGGCGCTTTCGTAGAAATTGATGCGCCGCACCTCGAACGGATCCTTGCCAAGCGCCGCTGCAATGCGCTGCATCACGCTTTCGATCCCCAGAATGCCTTGCGGACCGCCAAAGCCGCGATAGGCGGTGGCGCTCTGGGTGTTGGTGCGCAGGCGGTGGCTTTCGATGCGCACATCGGGCAGGAAATAGGCGTTGTCCGCATGCAGCATCGCCCGGTCGGCCACCGGCAGCGACAGGTCCATCGACCAGCCGCAGCGCGCAAGCTGCACGAAATCGATGCCGAGGATCCGGCCGTCATCGTCGAACCCGACACGGTAATCGATGCGGAAATCGTGGCGCTTGCCGGTGATCGTCATGTCGTCGTCGCGGTCATAGCGCATCTTGCAGGCGCGCCCGGTGCGTGCCGCCGCCAGCGCGCAGGCCACCGCCAGAGAATTCCCCTGGCTTTCCTTGCCGCCGAAACCGCCGCCCATGCGCCGCACCTCGACACGCACCGAATGCATCGCCAGCCCCAGCGCGTGCGCCACCTTGTGCTGGATCTCGGTCGGGTGCTGGCTTGAAGCGTGCACCACCATGTCGCCGCCTTCCTGGGGCAGGGCCAGCGCCGCCTGCACTTCCAGGTAGAAGTGCTCCTGCCCGCCGATGACGACCGAACCCTCCAGCCGGTGCGCGGCCCGGGCGATGGCGGCCTCGGCATCGCCCTTCGACCAGATCAGCGGGCCGTCCTCGAAACGGCTGCCGGCTGCCAGGGCGTCGTCGATGGTCAGGATTGCCGGCAGTTCCTCGACCGTGGCCTTGCCCAGGCGGGCCGCCTTTCGTGCGGCCAGATGGCTTTCGGCGATCACCAGAAAGAGCGGCTGGCCCAGGTAATGCACCATGCCATCGGCCAGCAGCGGCTCGTCCCCGGCGGCGGGGGAGACGTCGATTTCGCGGGGCAGGTCGGCGGCGCTCAGAACCGCGACCACGCCATCGGCGCCGCGCACCGCGTCAAGATCGAGTGCGGTAATCCGGCCGTGGGCCACTTCGCTCAGCCCGAAGGCGAGGTGCAGGCAGTTGCCGGGGACCGGGATGTCGTCGATATAGCGCGCCTGGCCGGTCACATGCAGCGGTGCCGCGTCGTGGGGCAGGGCGGCGGGCAGGGGGGCGGGCAGCGGGGCGGCCCCGGATGCGGATGGGGATGCGGATGTGGGCGAAGACGCGCTCATGGGGCCACCTCCAGCACGTTTGCCGGCACGCCCTGATCCTCCAGAAAGTAGCGCATCAACATGTTGGCCGCCGTTTCCAGGCGATAGGCTGCCGAAGCGCGCATGTCGCTCAGCGGCGTGAAATCCGAGGCAAAAGCGCCCATCGCGCGTTTTACCGTGGCCTCGTTCCAGGGGTGCGCATGCAGCGCCGCCTCCACCTGCGTGGCGCGCCTGGGCGTGGCCGCCATGCCGCCAAAGGCGATCCTTGCCGATGTCACCGCACCGTTTTCCACCGAGATGTTGAAACAGCCGCAGACGGCGGAAATGTCCTGGTCGAAACGTTTCGACAGCTTGTAGCAGCGCAGCCGGTCTTTCTGGCGGGCGAAGGAGACCGCCTCGACAAACTCGCCCGGGGCGCGGTTCTGCTTGCCATAGTCCAGGAAGAAATCCTCCAGCGCGATCTCTCGGCGCCCGTCGCCCTTGCGCAGGTGCAGCCATGCCCCCAGGGCGATCAGAGCCGGCGGGCTGTCGCCGATGGGCGAGCCGTTGGCGATGTTGCCGCCGATGGTTCCGGCGTTGCGCACCTGGACAGAGCCGTAGCGGCGGATCAGTTCGGCAAGGCTCGGGTGAATGCCGGCCATGGCCGCGCCGAAATCCTCGATGCTTGCCCCGGCGCCGATGCGCACCTGTTCTTCGCCGATGTCGATGTTGCGCAGATCGGCGGCACAGCCGACAAGGGCGACCTTGCCCAGGCTGCGCAGCTGCTTGGTGACCCACAGCCCGACATCCGTCCCCCCGGCCACAAGCGTGGCCTCGGGGTTTTCGGCATACCAGGCGGCCAGTTCGTCGGCGCTGCGCGGCAGGGCGATCACATCCGTTGCGCTGCGGTGGGGCGCCTGCTTGCGCCGCTCTTCCAGATACGACTCCAGATGCGACAGGTCCTCTGCCAGCCAGGCCGGGACCGGGGCGCGCGCCGCAGCCTCGGCGGCGCGGATGATCGGGGCATAGCCCGTGCAGCGGCACAGGTTTCCGGCCAGAACGGTATCGAAATCACGCCGCCCGTTGCTGTGCGCCACCGCCAGGGACATGACGATGCCCGGCGTGCAGAACCCGCACTGGCTGGCGTGATGTTCGATCATCGCGCGCTGCACCGGGTGCAGGTCGCCGCCGGGCCCGGACAGGCCTTCGATGGTGCGCACCGCCTTTTCGTGCACCTGCGCCAGCAGCAGGATGCAGGCGTTTACCGCCCGGCTGCCCCGCGCGTCCGTCACCATGACCGTGCAGGCGCCGCAGTCGCCCTCGTTGCAGCCTTCCTTGGTGCCGGTCAGGCCGCGTTCTTCGCGCAGCCAGTTCAAAAGCGTGGTTTCAGGTGTGACGTTGACAAGTTCGACAGGGTCGCCATTCAGAAGAAAAGAGACCTGGGCCATGTTCGATACCGATGCCGCGTTCTGTTTGGTGCCTGACCGGTGCCTGACATCAGGCCGGTTCCCGCCCCGATGCGGCGTAAAGCCGGGAACCCGCGTTTCATGATGGTAAGCAGGCGGGGCGCCATCTTGCAAGAACCGATTTGCAGATGCCGCGCGCCTTTCCCGGGGCGGTTGCGGGCGCGGGCAGGGCGCGGGCAGGGGCCGGGCGCAGGCAAGGGACGGCGCGGGCAAGGGGCGGCAGGGGCGGCGCGGGCGGGCGGCAGGGGCGGGCGCGGCCGCATCGCTGCTTTTCCTTGCCCGCGCGTTCGCATACCCTTCGCGCATGAGCAGCACGCCCCGATTCATCCACCTGCGCCTCCACACCCAGTATTCGCTTCTCGAAGGGGCGATGCGTGTCAGGAAACTGCCCGAGCGCTGCGCCGCCCTCGACATGCCGGCGGTGGCGGTGACGGACACCAACAACATGTTCTGCGCGCTGGAATTTTCCGTGACCGCGCTGGAGGCGGGCATCCAGCCGATCGTGGGGTGTCAGGTGGACCTGCAGTTCGAAGATCCGGCGCCGGGCGAAGCGCAGGGCCCTGCGGCGGCGATCGTCCTGCTGGCCCAGAACGAGACCGGGTACCAGAACCTGCTGAAGATCAACAGCTGCCTGTATCTGGGCCGGCACGACGCCTCGCCGCGGGTGAGCCTCGACGATCTGTCGCGCTACGGCGCGGGGCTGATCTGCCTGACCGGCGGGCCGGACGGGCCGGTCGGCTCCCTGCTGCAGGCCGGACGGGGCGAGGCGGCGCGGGCGCTTCTGGACCGGCTGGCCGGAATCCATGCGAACCGGCTCTATGTGGAACTGCAGCGCCACCCCGGCGATGGCGGCCTGCCCGAAAACGAGCGCCTGTCCGAGCGCGGCCTGGTCGAACTGGCCTATGACGCGGGGTTGCCTCTGGTGGCCACGAACGATGTGTATTTCCCCGCGCCCGACATGTACGAGGCCCATGATGCGCTGCTCTGCATTGCCGAGGGCGCCTATGTGGATCAGCAGGAGCCGCGCCGCCGGCTGACGCCGCAGCATTATTTCAAGAGCCCGCAGGAAATGGCGGCACTTTTTGCGGACTTGCCGGAAGCCATTGAGAATACGGTGGAAATCGCTCGTCGC
>JALSRF010000343.1 GCA_026984895.1 Paracoccaceae bacterium | reverse complement strand
TGCCTCCGCCTGTCCTCCGTTTCGGCCGTATCCCGCGTGCCCCGAGCGCCCCCGAGCGCCCCCGGACGCCCCGAACGCCCCCGTGCCGCGAAAAAGGATGCGCTTGGAACCGGCATGCAGCCTTGCGCGCCCAGTGTGTTGCGAAACGGCCGGCATCGCAAGGCCCGGTGCCTGGCGGTTTCAGGGGCGCTTCGTCCGGGGCCGGTTGCACGGCGCTTTCGGAACCGCGCCTCAGTCGTATTTGCGGCGGTCCTCGATCACCAGCCCGTCGTTGGGCAGGCTGCCGGGCGCGACGAGCTCGACCGTGCCGCGCAGCTTGAGGATCTCGCGCAGGCTGGCTTCGAAGCGGGACGGGTCGGTGGCGGTGGTCTCGATCTGCACGCACATCGCGTCGGCTTCGCCTTCGCGCGTGGCGATCACGCGGGCGCGCAAGATGTCCGCGTGGCGGGAGACCAGTTCGGCCACCTGTTCGGGGCGCACGAACATGCCCTTGATCTTGGTGGTCTGGTCGGCGCGCCCCATCCAGCCGCGGATGCGCATGTTGGTGCGTCCGCAAGGGGACGTGCCTGGCAGCACCGCAGAGAGATCGCCGGTGGCAAAGCGGATCAGCGGGTAGTCGGGGTTGAGCGTGGTGACCACGACTTCGCCGACCTCGCCCTCGGGCACCGGGTCGCCGGTGCCGGGGCGCACGATTTCCACGATCACGCCTTCATCGACGATCATGCCCTCCATCGCCTCGCTCTCATAAGCGATGTTGCCCAGATCGGCGGTGGCGTAGCATTGCAGGCAGGTGATGCCCCGATCGGCGTATTCCTGACGCAGCGACGGAAACAGCGCGCCGCCCCCCACCCCGGCGCGGGTGATGCCGAGCTTCACCCCCATCTCGTCGGCACGATCGAGGATCACCTTCAGGTAATCCGGGGTGCCGGCCCAGGCCGTGACGCCCAGATGCGCCGCGGCCCGCACCTGAAGTTCGGTCTGGCCCGTGCCGGCGGGCAGTACCGTGGCCCCGACCGCGCGGGCGGCGCTTTCGAACATCATGCCGGCCGGCGTCAGGTGGTAGGCGAAACAGTTCTGCACCACGTCGCCCGGGCCCACGCCGCAGGCATGGATGAAGCGGCCCAGCCGCCACCAGTCGGGCGTGGTGCGGCCCGGCTCGTAGATCGGGCCCGGCGACTGAAAGACATGTTCGAAACCGGCAGCGCCGTTTGCCGTGAAGCCTCCGAACGGCGGCTGCGCGGCCTGGGCTTCGACCAGCGCCGACTTGCGCAGGACGGGAAGGGGCGCCAGGTCGGCGGGCGAGGTGATCGCCGCCGGGTCCACATCGGCCAGGGTTTCGGCATGGCCGGGCAGCGCGCGGGCACGGGCGATCTGTTCGGGCAGCGCGCGGGCGATATCGGCGGCGCGCCTGTCGGCGGAGCGGGTTTCGAGACGGTCATAGTAGGCAGTCATGGCAGGTTCCCGATGCAATGAAAGGTGAGGTCCACACCCCGGCGCCCCGGTGCCCCGACGTCCCGGCGCCCCGACGTCCCGGTGCCCGGGCGTCCCGGCGCGGGCGGGCAGGTCCGGGGCTTTTCGAAAAGCCCTGGCAAATCCCTTCGCAGGGACTTGCGCTGCGTGCCGCGCATCAGCTCAGCCAGCGCTTGCGGCGGCGGTAGCTGCGCACGTCGCGGAACGACTTGCGCCCTTCCTCGCTGACGCCGAGGTAGAATTCCTTGACGTCCGGGTTCTCGCGCAGCTCGTCGGCGGGTCCGTCCATCACCACGCGCCCGCTTTCCAGGATATACCCGTAATGGGCGTATTTGAGCGCCACGTTGGTGTTCTGTTCGGCCAGCAGAAAACTCACCCCTTCCTTTTCGTTCAGATCCCTGACGATGCCGAAGATCTCTTCCACAAGCTGCGGCGCAAGGCCCATGCTCGGTTCGTCCAGCAGGATGGTTTCGGGGCGGCTCATCAGTGCGCGGCCGATGGCGACCATCTGCTGTTCGCCCCCCGAGATATATCCGGCCAGGGATTTGCGCCGCTCCTTCAGGCGGGGAAAATATTCGTAGACGAGTTCCATGTGCCGGGAAATGGCCCCGGCTCCGTCACGCCGGGTGAAGGCGCCGGTCAGCAGGTTTTCCTCGACGGTCAGATGTTCG
>JALSRF010000342.1 GCA_026984895.1 Paracoccaceae bacterium | reverse complement strand
GGTGGTGGTGACGTTGAACGATCCGTGTGTGCCGGCCCTTGCCGCGCAGATCGGCAACACCCGTTCGGCGGCGGCGGTGGAGCTGTGGCGCGCGCGCATCGACGGCGCGGTGGTGGCGATCGGGAACGCGCCGACCGCGCTGTTTCATCTGCTGGAGCTGCTGGACGGGGGCTGGCCGCGCCCGGCGGTGATCCTGGGCTTTCCGGTCGGCTTTGTCGGCGCGGCCGAGAGCAAGGCGGAACTGGCGCGCGATCCGCGGGGCTGCGAATTCGTGGCGTTGCGCGGCCGGCGCGGCGGCTCGGCCATGGCCTCGGCCGCGGTGAACGCGCTGGCGGCCGGACCGGTGGAGGCGGCGCCATGACGCCCTGGCTGCATGTCGTGGGCATTGGCGAGGATGGTTTCGAGGGGCTGACCCCGGCGACGCGCGCGGTGGTGGAGGCTGCCGAGGTGATCGTCGGGGGCGAGCGGCACCACGATCTGGCACGCGATCCGGGGGCCGAGCGGATCAGCTGGCCCTCGCCCTTCGATGCGTTGAGCGCGCGGCTGAAGGAACTGCGCGGGCGGCGGGTGGTGGTGCTGACCTCGGGCGATCCGCTGTGGTTTTCCGTGGGCGCGAAGATCGGGCGTGAGATCGACCCGGCCGAGATCGTCTATCATCCACATGTGGGGGCATTTCAGCTGGCGGCGGCGCGCATGGGCTGGAGCATGGCCGATCTGGAGACGCTCACCGTGCACGGGCGCCCGGTCGAGCAGATGATTGCCTTCATCCAGCCCGATCAGCGGCTGCTGATCCTGACCACCGGCGAGGAGACTCCGGCGCAGATTGCCCGGTTTCTGGCTGCGCGCGGTTTCGGGCAGAGCCGGATGAGCGTTCTGGCCAACATGGGCGGCGAGAACGAGCGTCGCTTCGACGGGGTGGCGGAAAGCTGGAACCATGTGGTGCCGCCCTTCAACACCCTGGCGGTGGAATGCATTGCCGCCCCGGATGCGGCGCTGTTGCCGCGGGTGCCGGGGCTGGCCGATGATCTGTTTCGCCACGACGGCACCATGACCAAGCGCGAGGTGCGCGCGGTGACTCTGGCCAAGCTGATGCCGATGCGCGGGGCGCTGCTGTGGGATGTGGGCACCGGCTGCGGTTCGGTCGCGGTGGAGTGGATGCGGGCGGCGCATTACGCCCGCGCGATCGGGATCGAGCCGCGCGCCGACCGCCGGGCGATGGCGGCGGCCAATGCGCTGGCGCTGGGGGTGCCGAAGCTGGAACTGATCGAGGGCGCCGCGCCCGGGGCCTTCGCAGGGCTGGAAGCGCCGGATGCGATCTTCATCGGCGGCGGGTTGAGCGACGCGGTGTTCGAGGCGGCCTGGGAGGCGCTCAAGCCGCTGGGGCGGCTGGTGGCCAATGCGGTGACGCTGGAAAGCGAGGCGGTGCTGTTGCGCCTGGCCGAGGCGCATGGCGGCGAGCTGGTGCGCCTGGCGGTGGAACGTGCCGAGGCGCTGGGCGGCATGCGGGGCTGGGCGCCGCACCGGGGGGTGACGCAATGGTCTCTGGTGAAACGGTGAACGGGCGGGCTGCGCCGTCGCGTGCCTCCGGCGGAGGTATTTCGGCCAGGAAGAAGCCGGGGGTTCTTTACGGTGTCGGTGTGGGGCCGGGTGACGCGGAACTGATCACGCTGAGGGCGGCGCGGCTGATCGGGGCGGCGGATGTGCTGGCCTGGCCGGCCCTGCCCGGACGCGACAGTCTGGCGCGCGGCATTGTCGAGGGTATTGCGCCCGAGGCTGTCGAGGAATTGCGCATCGAGGTGCCGATGACGGTCGCGCGCGCCCCGGCGCAGGCGGCTTATGACGCGGGCGCGGCGCGGATTGCCGGGCTTCTGGAGCGTGGGCGCGACGTGGTGTTCCTGTGCGAGGGCGATCCGCTGTTTTACGGCTCGTTCATGTATCTGCAGGCGCGGCTTTCCGGGCGGTTTGCGGTTGAGGCGGTGCCCGGAGTGGCCTCGCCCATGGCGGGGGCGGCGGCGGCGGGGCTGGCGCTGGTGGCGCGCGACGAGGTGCTGTCGGTTCTGCCGGCGACGCTGGATGACGCGGCGTTGCGGGCGCGGCTGGCGCTGTGCGACAGTGCGGTGATCATGAAGCTGGGGCGGCACTT
>JALSRF010000341.1 GCA_026984895.1 Paracoccaceae bacterium | reverse complement strand
CAACGCCGCTCGGCGATGTTTCATGAAATCATCCGTGCCTGCAAGGCGCGGGGTCTGCCCATGGCCGGGGCCGACCGGCTGCGGATCGGCGGAGAGCTTGCCGTCAGGGACATGGTTGCCCTGCTGTCGTTTCTCTCCCTTGCCGAGGACGACCTTTCCCTGGCAGCCGCGCTGCGCTCGCCGCTTTTCGGGCTGGACGAGGACGCCCTGTTCCGCATCGCGCATGATCGCGGAGAGGCCAGCCTGTGGCAGGCCCTGGTGACCCACGCAGACGCCTTTCCCGAGGCGCTGGAGATGCTGCACGACCTGCGCCGGCAGGTCGATTTTCTCAGACCGTTCGAACTGCTGGAACGGATCCTGACACGCCATGGCGGGCGCGAACGCCTTCTGGCCCGGCTGGGACCCGAAGCCGAGGACGGGATCGATGCGCTGCTGGCGCAGGCCGTCGCCTATGAGCACAGCGAAACCCCCTCCACGACGGGGTTTCTGGCGTGGCTGGCTGCCGACGACGTCGAGATAAAGCGGCAGCCCGACGCCGCCGGACAGCGCATTCGGGTGATGACGTCCCACGCGGCCAAGGGACTGGAGTCGGCCATCGTGATCCTGCCCGACACCGCTGATCGTCGCGCCCCGCGCGCGCAAAAGGTGATCGGGGCACCCGACGGGATGCCCCTTCTGGGCGGAGGTTCCAGGCGGCGGCCGGAACTGGTGAATCAGGCTCTGATACAGCGCAATACCGCCGAAGAAGAAGAAAGACTGCGCCTTTTGTATGTGGCACTGACCCGGGCGGAAAAATGGCTGATCATCTGCGGCGCAGGGGATGCGAAGGACGATGGAAACAGCTGGCACCGCCTGACCGAAAAGGCCATGCGCGAACTGGCCGCGGACCCGCTGGAGACCCCCGCCGGCCCCGGGTTGCGTTTTCAGACGGGCGCCTGGGAGGGTGCGGCAAAACCCCCTGCCGGCGCCACCGCCGGCCCGCACGAGGCCGCGCGCAAGGACCTGCCCGGCTGGGTCGATGCGCGCCCGCCGGCACCCGCGCCCGTGGCCCGGGCGGTATCGGCTTCGGCCCTGGGCGGAGCGAAGGTGATGCCCGGGACCCCGGACGCCGGCGAAGAGGCGCCGGGCGGCATGGAACGCGGCGATCTGGTCCACAAGCTGCTTGAGATACTGCCCGATCACCCGGCGCAGCATCGCCTGGCTCTGGCCCGTCAGATCGTTGGCGAAACCGATACGTTCGGCGCGATTGGCGAAGCCCTTCGCATAATCGGCGATCCTGCGCTGGCCCATGTGTTCGGCCCCGACAGCCTGGCCGAGGTGGACATCGCGGCGCCGCTCGACTCCTTCGGCGGCCAGGTGTTGCACGGCACGCTGGACCGCGTGGTCGTGACGCCGCAAGAGGTCCTGATTGTCGATTTCAAGACCAACCGCATGGTGCCCGACAGCCCGGAACGCACGCCCGTCGGCCTGCTGCGCCAGATGGCGGCCTATCTGGAGGCGGTCGGGCAGATCTACCCGGACCGGCCGCTGCGCGCTGCCATCCTCTGGACGGCGACGGCCCGGCTCATGGCGTTGCCACACGATGTCTTGAGGGCCGCTCTTGTCGCACCCGGCGCGGCTTGACCTTTGGCAACCGGGCCCATAGGTAGACCTCCGACACGTGATCTAGGAGACATTCCATGGCGACCTTTCCCGTTACAGACGCGACTTTTGAAAGCGAAGTCATCAAGTCGGACATTCCCGTGGTGGTGGATTTCTGGGCCGAATGGTGCGGCCCCTGCCGTCAGATCGGCCCCGCTCTGGAAGAAATTTCCGAAGAGCTTTCGGGCAAGATAAAGGTGGCAAAGGTCAATGTGGATGAAAACCCGTCGTCGCCCGCTCAGCTGGGGGTGCGCGGGATTCCGGCCCTGTTCCTGTTCAAGGACGGCAAGGTGGTGTCGAACAAGATCGGCGCCGCGCCCAAGGCCGCGCTGCAAAGCTGGATCGAAAGCGAAATCTGAACCGCGCCGCCGGCCCGGCGAATTCCGGTGTTGCAGGAAGGCGCCCACGGGCGCCTTCTTTCGTGCGGGCCGCTCATATCCGCCAGCCGCCCTTTCGCATCGCGTCCAGAATCCGGCGTTGCGCGTCTTCGCGACCGGCGTTGA
>JALSRF010000340.1 GCA_026984895.1 Paracoccaceae bacterium | reverse complement strand
AACGCGCCAAGGAACTGCGCCGCGAGATCGATGCCGGTGCCGATCCGCTGGCCGAGCGCGACCAGGTGCGCGAGGCGCCACGGTTCAGGGATCTGATGGAGCGCTACGTCGAAGAGCACCTGCCGAATCTGGCGCCCACCAACGCATCCGACCAGAAATCCATGCTGCACAAGCTGGTGGCACCGCACTGGGCCAACAAGCTGGTCACCGAAATCACCCCGGCCGATGTCGAAAAGCTCCTGAACAGGATCGCCGCCGGTCGGGCGCGGCCCTCCAAGGCCAAGCCAAACAACCGGGCGCGCAAGCTGCAGGGATCAAAGCCCACGCCGATCCGCGCCAACCGCACGGGTGAGGTGTTGCGCAAGATGTTCAACATGGCCATCGGCTGGGGTTGGTGCGAGCGCAACCCGGCCCAGGGCTTTCGCCGACGGGTGGAAAACGCCCGCGAGCGGTTTCTGACCCGCGAGGAAATCGGCAAGCTGGCCGAGGCGCTGGACAGGGCCGAGGATCAGCGCGCCGCCACCATCATCCGCATGTGCCTGCTGACCGGCGCCCGGCTGGGCGAGGTGCGTCAGGCGCGGTTCGAGCAATTCAACCTCGAGCTTCTCAGCTGGTCCAAACCTGCCTCCACCACCAAGCAACGCAGGATCCACCGCCTGCCGATCTCACAGGAAGTGGCCGCCATCGTACGCCAGCGCCAGCTGGTCGTGCCCAGAGGCTGCCCCTGGCTGTTTCCGGGCAATGTGCCCGACCAGCCCGTGGTCGAAATCCGCCGGTTCTGGCGCGCGATTCAGCGTGAGACAGGCCTTGAGGATGTGCATATCCACGACCTGCGCCATACCTTTGCCTCGCTGCTGGTCAGCGGTGGGGCGTCGCTCGAGATGATCGGCAAGCTCTTGGGGCATTCCCAGCTTCAGACCACCCAGCGCTATGCGCATCTGATGGACTCGCCCCTGCGTGCCGGGGTCGATGCGGTGGCCAGCATGTTTCAGCCGCGGCCGAAGCTTGTGCATGATGCGGATGCCGGAGCATCCGAGGCCCAGCGGGACAGCGCCTGACCGCCCATCATCCGCAGGGATCGCGCAATGATTTCCAGACCGGGGTGATGCGGCGGCGGATGGTGCGCTCGTCGGGCACCTCGCCAGTCACCGAGTTCCGCACGAACCATTCCTGGACTTCGCCGATCCAGGCGTTCTGCGACTCCGGCACGCCCTGTTCGTGCACCCGCTTGATCAACGAGATGTACATCCCGTCCCAGTCGTACCGTTTGGTGGAACTGACGCTGACGGCCGGGCGCCGCAGCACGTCGCAGTCCCGCTCGAAGCGGATGACGTCGTCGGCCATGATCACCAGTACATTGAGCGTGACCTTCACCTTGTGATCGGGATCGGTGATCAGGAGCCATTCCCTGGAATCCAGCGCCCGAATGCGCCGCAGGGTCTTCCTGGTCGGCCCAGCGCCACTGGTCAGGAACATGGGCAAGATATCCTGCACCGGGACAGCGACGAGACCTTCCAGGATCGTATCCCCGCACTGCGTCGGTGCGATCCCCGTCGCGATGTCGAACCGACCGACCGAGGCCCAGCCCGCTATGTCCGACAGCGTGCAGCCCCAGCGTGCTGCGGCCTCGTGAAGTGAATAGAATGCTCTTGGGGGGAATGCCATGACCGCCCTGCCTTTCCTCAAAAACCGTCGTCACATGCCCTCTTGAACGGGGCATTTGCGCAAAGTTGATGTTGGGCCCACCTTGCCCGAACAACACGTGACAAACGACAATCGCAGGTCCCGCGAAGGGACACCTCGGGAAACGGGGCAGATCGAAAATCCACGACCGCCGCCCGATTCTGCAAGCAAACAATTTCGCGTAAGAGAAGATTTTCGGCTTGACCCAATGGAGCAAGGCGATTCGCCCATGGGTTGCATTTTGCAAAAATACCTATCGTCGCTCGTCACCGCACTGCGCTCAAGAAAACAAGCGGATGGCGCGGCCCGTGTCAAACGACGCCACCCCGCGCCACCCCGCCACCCCTCTCGCTGTGCTCCTGCTGTTCACCGACATTCGCCCGCTTTTGCCGGGCATCGGCAGTGCACAGGAGGACAGAGATGAAGAGTATGGAAATCGCAGGTCACGACCAGACCGGGGGC
>JALSRF010000339.1 GCA_026984895.1 Paracoccaceae bacterium | reverse complement strand
TCAGTTCGATGCGCAGATCGGCACGCAGCTTGGCATCGAGCGAACTCAGCGGCTCGTCCATCAGGAACAGCGCCGGCTCGCGCACCAGCGCGCGCCCGATGGACACCCGCTGCATCTCGCCCCCCGAAAGTTCGGTGGCCTTGTTGTCGAGCTTGTGCGCAATCCCCAGCACCTCGGCCACTTCGCCAACCTTGCGCGCGATCTCGCCTTCGGGGGTGCGCAGCGCCGGCGAACGCAGCGGAAACTCCAGGTTCGCGCGCACGCTCAGATGCGGGTAAAGCGAATACTGCTGGAACACCATCGCCACGTTGCGCTGCGCCGGCATGTCGCCCAGAACCGAGCGCCCGCCGATCGAAATGTCGCCGGCGTCCGGCCTTTCCAGCCCGGCGATCAGGCGCAGCGTCGTGGTCTTGCCCGCGCCGGTGGGGCCCAGCAGCACCACGAAAGAGCCATCGGGCACCGTCAGGTCCATGTCGCGCACCGCCAGCGTGTCGCCGAAGCGCTTGGTCACGTTGCTCAGCACCGTTTCAGCCATCGCGCGCGTCCCCCTCGTTCAGGGCCGAGCGCAGCGCCCGCCCGCTGGCATCGTCAAACAGCGTGATCGTGGCGGGGTTGAAGGTCAGCCCCTGGGTTTCGCCCACCCGCAGCCGCGCCGAGGCGGCGCAGCGCGCCTTGATCTCGCCATCCGGGGTGCGCAGGGTCACGATCTGGGTGGTGCCCAGATATTCCAGCGCCAGCACCTCGCCGCGATAGGGGCTGTCGTCGGCAAAGCCCACATGTTCGGGGCGCACCCCGAAGGACACCGGCCCGCGGCTGCCCTCGTTCTGGCGGGGCACCGCAAAGGTGCCGTCACCCACCGCCACGGTTTCGGCCCCCGCCTCTACCGCGCCGCGCACCGGCAGGAAATTCATCGCCGGCGAGCCGATGAAGCTGGCCACGAACCGGGTCGCCGGCTTGTCGTAGATTTCCTGCGGCGGGCCGCACTGCTCGATCACACCGTGGTTCATCACCACGATCCTGTCGCCCATCTGCATCGCTTCCAGCTGGTCATGGGTGACATAGACGGTGGTGGCCTTCATCCGGTCGTGCAGCGCGCGCAACTCTTCGGCCATGTGTTCGCGGAACTCGGCATCGAGCGCGCCCAGCGGTTCGTCCATCATGAAGGCCTTGGGCTCGCGCACGATGGCCCGCCCGAGCGCCACGCGCTGCCGGTCGCCCCCCGAAAGCCCGCCCACCGGCCGGTTCAGGATGTCCTCGATCCCGAGGATTTTCGCCACCTCGGCCACCTTGGCGCGGACCTGGGCGCGCGGCGTCCCCTGGCTGACCAGCGGGTAGCTGATGTTCTTGCGCACGTTCATGTGCGGGTAAAGCGCGAACATCTGGAACACGAAGGCGATGTCGCGCTCGGACGCCGGCTTGTCGCTGACCTCCTCGCCGTCGATCCAGATTTCGCCCGAGGTCGGCCGCTCGAGCCCTGCGATCATCCGCAAGGTGGTGGTCTTGCCGCAGCCCGAGGGGCCGAGCAGCATGAAGAACTCGCCGTCGCGGATCTCGAAGGACGAGGACTGCACGGCGGTAAAATCGCCGAAATCCTTGCGCAGGTTCCTGATCACGATATCGGCCATGGCTGCGCTACTCCGGGAAATGGCTGACGATGACGAACATCACCGTGCCCACCAGCGTGACGAGGAAGGACCAGGTGAAGGCCCACAAGGCGAAGGGCTGCATCAGCATCACGACCCCGAGCGCGATCAGGACGCTTGCGACCATTTCCCAGGGGCCGCGGCGCAACCGGGCCAGACCGACAAGAAACCGCTTCATTTGCGCACCGCCCCGAAGGTGATCCCGCGCAAGAGGTGCTTGCGCAAAACGATGGTGAAGATCATCACCGGCAGGAGGAACAGCGTCGCGCCCGCGGCCACCGCCGGCCAGTCCAGCCCGCCGACCCCGATGATCGTCGGGATGAAGGGCGGCGCGGTCTGGGCGTTGCCGCTGGTCAGCAGCACGGCGAAGGCGTATTCGTTCCAGGCGAAGATCAGGCAGAAGATCGCGGTCGAGGCGATGCCGGTCGCCGCCTGCGGCAGCACCACCTTGTAGAAGGCCTGAAACCGTGTGTAGCCGTCGATCAGCGCCGCTTCCTCGTATTCG
>JALSRF010000338.1 GCA_026984895.1 Paracoccaceae bacterium | reverse complement strand
GCATCGCCTGCGCCCGGTGCCGGCGTCCGATGCCCGGTCCGGGATGCGTGGCCCCGCCCTGCGCCGCGCCGCGGGGCGCGCGGTGTGACGCATGAAAAAGGGCCGCCGAGGGGCTTTGGCGGCCCGTGATGGCACGCTGGCCCGCCGGCGTCCTCAGCCGTGGGCCCTGGTGCCGGAGTCTTCCCGGGTTGACCAGCCGAGCGCCGCGTAGATCGGGCACCAGCCGAGCACGGCGGTGGCCAGCGGGATGAGCCCCAGCCAGAACGCCCAGGAATAGGTGAGGTTCGGCCAGATGAAATACGCCGCGATCAATACCAGCCCGATCACGCCGCGGATGGCGCGGTCCAGCACGTTCTCGTTTTCTTGAACATGGTCTTCGCCTCCTTTCGTGTCAGGTTCCGTGCCCTGAATCTGGGGCCGGCACGGTGAATTTCAAGGGGCGAATGCCAGGGCGCGGGGCGCGGAGCGAGCCCGGCTCAGGCGTCCAGTTCGACCCAGATCGGCACATGGTCCGAGGGCTTTTCCCGTCCGCGCAGGTGGCTGTCCGTCCGGCAGTCCTGCAACAGGTCGGCCGCCTGCGGGCTCAGCAGGAAATGGTCGATGCGGATGCCGTCGTTGTTCTGCCAGGCGCCGCGCTGAAAATCCCAGAACGTGTAATGCCCCGGCGCCGGCGTGCGCGCGCGCAACGCATCGGTCAGCCCGAGGTTGACGATGCGCCGGAACGCGGCGCGGCTTTCGGGCAGGGCCAGCGCGTCCTCGCGCCACCTGTCGGGGTTGGCGGCGTCTTCGTCCTGCGGGATGATGTTGTAATCGCCAGCCATGAGCGCGCAGGCCTCGTCGGCCAGAAGCTGCGCCGCCCGGGCGCGCAGCCGCGCCATCCAGGCAAGTTTGTAGTCGTATTTGGGCCCTGGCGCCGGGTTGCCGTTGGGCAGATACAGGTTGCAAAGCCGCATCGCGTGGCGCGTGCCGACCACGGTTGCCTCGATCCAGCGCGCCTGTTCGTCGGCATCGTCTCCGGGCAGGCCGCGCACCACGTCCTCAAGCGGCAGGCGCGACAGGATCGCCACCCCGTTGAACGACTTTTGGCCATGGGTTTCAACATTGTAGCCAAGGTCGGTGAAGTGCTCGCGCGGGAAATTTTCATCCACCGACTTGATTTCCTGCAACAGCGCCACGTCGGGGGCGGCCTCTTGCAGCCAGTCGGTGAGCGCAGCCAGGCGGGCCTTGATGCCGTTGATGTTGTAGCTGGCGATCTTCATGCGGGCCCTCGTGTTTGCCGGCGCTCATTATGCGTCCCCGGGCAGCAATGACAAGCCATGCACAAAGGCGGGCGACCCGAAGACCGCCCGCCCGGATCACGCCGTCCTGGCGCGACCGCTCAGATCACCGTGATCAGCGTCCACATCCCCATCGCGTAGTGGTTGGCGATGTTGCAGGCCAGCATGTAGATGCCCGGCTTGAGGTCAAGCGTCAGCGTTCCGGTTTCGCCCGGCGGGGTTTCCGAAATCTCGCCGAGCGAGCCGGCGGCGTCTTCATCCAGGCGCTCGGTTTCGGTATTGTAGGCAAGCGGCTTGGTCACATCGTCGATCGGGAACACCAGCATTTCATGTTCCTGGAAGGTCGAGGTGTTGGTGGCGATGAACTTGACCGTGCCATGCGGGATCACGTGTTGGGTCAGCGTGAAGCCCATCGGGGCGCCGGGATCGTCCTTGAGCGCCGCGCCGGGCGTTCCCAGCATGATCCGGTTGGACATGTCGAAAGCGCCCATGATGTCGGCGCCGCGGTCCCACATGTTGACCTGCACAAAGGTCATGACATCGCCTGCGGAACCGGCGGCCGCGGGTGTGGCGGCCGACATGGCGGCGGCGGCACCAAGGGCGCCGGCCCCGAGGATCATTGCTTCGCGTCTTGTGACTGTCATCTTCTCTCTCCGTTGTGGGTTCTGAAACGACAACGGGTCATGGTGTTTCGGCTCAAGGCCCGTCGATGGAAGACGTATCGCATGGCCGGGCGGAGATGTCCTTGATTCAGGTCAACCCGCTTGCCGCCGGACTGCTGGCGCAAAATTCTGCTAATGACTTGAAAGAAAATGGAAAAGATCGCGGTTTTCGGCCGGGCGTCGCGCGGCGCCGGGCTTCGTTTGGAAGCGGGTCGCGCCAA
>JALSRF010000337.1 GCA_026984895.1 Paracoccaceae bacterium | reverse complement strand
AAGGACAGCGTGGAAGCCAATCTGACCGCCACGCTGGACGAACGCGAAGCAACGGTGGCAACGCTTGAGGGGCTGCGCGCCGAAATCCAGGAGATGGATCCCCGGATCATCGAGATGGAAAACCGGATCAGCGTCGAACAGGACGCCGCCGCGCGCACCCGGCTGGAAAGCGAACTGGCCGCACTGAACGGCGCCTACAACGAAAAGGTGCAGGCCGAACAGGTGATGCTGGCGAAAAGCCAGACGCTGGAGCGCTACATCGAACAGGGCAAGACCTGGGTGGACAGCCTGCAGAACCAGGCCGCCACCCAGATGGTGCTGATCAACAAGCTGCAGACCGACACCCGGCAGCGCGTGGTGCTTTACGACGCGCTTTCGAAGTCGCTGAAAACCGCGCAGCAGCAGGACGTGGCCCACAAGATCAACGAGATCGGGGTCGAGACCGACCAGGAAGCCCAGGCCGCCATGGCCGGCATCGGCGTGGCCACCAACACCCGCATGGCCGAGATGCTGGAAGCGCACGGCGACCAGATGGTGTTTGCCCGCAAGGTGCTGGAACAGAAGGCCAGGGCCGATGAGCGCTTTGCCCGCCGCTTTGCCGCGATTGTCGAAAAGCACGACAAGAACCTGTATGGGCGCTGAGTGGCCTCGGACCCGCCGCAGATGCGCCCCGAAAACGTGACGGCGGCCCTGAAGCACGATCACGTCGCGCTGCGCGACAGCTTTGCCGCGCGCCGCTATTTCCGCAAGTTCGGCCGGATCACGGCGCATCTGGGCGAAGTGGTGCACAGCATGCAGGCGGCGCGGCGGCTGTCGGAAATCGACGGGCAGGTGATCGGCGCCTATCTGCAGGCCATCGGCGCCACCTTCGAAGCGCTGTCGCTGAAATACCTGATGACGGGCCGCGGCACGGGAAATGCCTTCGGCTCTCTTGAAATGGATGTCGAGGAAAGCGGCTTTCCGGTGTTTTCCGAGTTGCTGACCATGGCCAACGATGCCCAGCAGGCCGAGCGCCACCTGCGCGGCATGAAGAGCGAAGACGCCCTCAAGAACGAGATGGTGCGCGTCATCGTCGGCGAACGGAAAGTGCCGGTCAGGCTGCAATTCGCGCTTTCCCAACGGCTGTATTACCAGAAGCTTCTGAACGTGCCGATGTTCTGGGCGCAAAACGATCCGGCCGCAATCTGGCTGGAAACGGACGACACCGCCGACAGGCGGCGCTATCTGCTGCATTGGGCGGTGTTCGACAGCCAGCTGAACCTGCCCACCCTTTACCTGATGGAGCTGGAAGATACCGGACGCCGGGCCCTGCCCACCGATCAGCACCGGTGGCCCGAAGCGCAAAGCCACCTGATGGCGCAGGCCGTGGCGGGCCTCAAGCTGGTGACCATCGCCAAGGGGTTTGACGAGGATTTCGATGACCTCCACCCCAAACTGGTGCGCCGTATCCGGGTGGGACCGATGTATTCGAGCGCCTTCACCCGGCAATCCGGGCCGATCCGGCAGGTGCTGGAACAGGCCGGAAGCGCCGAAGGCGAAGACTGGGCCCTGGCCTGGACGGTGGAAGAGCTGGAAAGCGACCGGGTCAAGGCCGAGCGCAAGGGCTGGTTTTCGACCGTGGAACGCGAGGTTTTCGCACTGGACCCGTTTTCGGGGCGCGGCGTCGATACCGGGGCGACGCGCCAGGAGCGCTCGTTGATCCTCCCGGAGCGCCCCTATCAGGTCATGGCCGAACTCGACCCGCCGGGCTTTGGCGATGTGCACAAGTTCGTGGTGGGCCCTGGCGGCCGGGTTCTGAGCTACCGATGAGCGCGGCACCTGGCGGAAACGAAGAGGCCTCCGGCGGGGATATTTCGGGACAGAAGAAGGGGTGAAGATGAGTATTCCGGCCGATCTTATGGAGCTTCGCGAGGAGGACATCCGCAAGCACTACGATGCGGCTGCCGGGATGCTGGACGGGTTTGACCACAGGCCGCGGATCGCGAAAGCGAAGACGCCCGTCAGGGCGGAGGAGCGCGCGCCCGGGATCGGCGCGCGGCGGCGGTTTCGCTCGACGACGCCGGGGCTCGTGACGCGCTCCACCGCGCGTCCCGAGGGCGTGCGCCTGATCGAGCGGATCGAAGCCTGCGACGGCGGCGATGCGCTGGTTACCCCTGCGCA
>JALSRF010000336.1 GCA_026984895.1 Paracoccaceae bacterium | reverse complement strand
CTATCTGCGGCTGATCGCCGAAAACCACGCCGGCGGCCCGGTGGGGATCGAAACGCTTTCGGCGGCGCTGTCGGAAAGCCGCGACGCGCTGGAAGAGGTGATCGAACCCTATCTTCTGCAGCAGGGGCTGATCCAGCGCACCCCGCGCGGGCGGATGCTGGCGGCCAGGGCCTGGGCGCATCTGGGGCTGGCGCCGCCGCGCGCGCCCGATGCCGGTGGCGGTGGCGATCTTTTCGGCTGAGAGGCGGCGCCGGGCGCGACCGGGCCGCCGGGTCGCGCGGCGACAGGACGAAGGACGGGACAAATGGCGTTGCCGGCAGGCAGGACGGGCAATGGCGCGGGCAGCGGCACGGGCAATGGTAATGGTGCGGGGGCGGGGGCTGTCCCGGCGCCGCGGGCGAAACGGAGGGGAAATTGACGCCTGAAGAACTGCAGGCCCATTTCGAAGACGAGGACGGAGGGTTCTGCTTTGCCCGCTGGTCGCGGCCCGTGGTGCCGATGGTGCTGGGGGTCGAAGCGCAGACCCTTGCGGTGGTCAAGGGCGCGCTCGAGGCGGTGGTGGCGCTTGCCGGGCATCGCATGGCTGAAACCGACCCCGAGATGGGTGCCAATCTCTATATCCTCTTCCTGCGCGACTGGTCCGAGCTCGAAGAGGCGCGGGCGTTTGCCGAACTGGTGCCCGAACTGGCCGATGCGTTGCCGCGCCTGCGCGCGCAGGGGGCAAATCGCTATCGGGTGTTCCGCTTCGAGCGCGACGGGGCGATCCGGGCGGCGTTTTCCTTTCTGCGGATGGATCAGGCGCTGATGGCGCTGCCGGCCGACGTGCTGGCGCTGGGCGAGGCGGTGAAACTCATGCTGCGCTGGGGGCCGCGTGCCTTCGCGGCGGCACCGCCGCTGGCAGCGGTCCGCGAAAAGGCAATGCTGCGCGCGGATGTGGCGGAACTGCTGCGCGCCGCCTATGCGCCCGAGTTGCCGGCCGCGGCCGACGACCCGGCCTTTGCGCTGCGCCTTTTCGCCCGGATGCCGCGCGGCTGAGCGGCCCTGGCTTGCCGGCGCGCGCGATCTGCTGCACCCTGTCCGGCGCACGGCATCAGAGCCGAACCATCAGCTGAACGGAGGCCCAGGGCGCATGCACAGTTTCGATCTGCGCGTCTATTACGAGGATACCGATCTTGCCGGCATCGTCTATTACGCCAATTACCTGAAGTTCATCGAACGCGCGCGCAGCGAATACATCCGCGCGCTGGGCGTCGATCAGCGCAGCCTGCGCGCAGATGCGGGGATCGTGCTTGCGGTGCGCCGCATCGAAGCCGACTACCTGTCGCCGGCGCGCTTCGACGATCTGCTGCGCGTGCAGACCCGCCCGTTGCGCGTGACCGGCGCCCGGATCGAACTGGATCAGCGGGTGCTGCGCGATGACGTGGCGCTGTTTCGCGCGCGGGTCACCGTGGTGGCGCTGGACGCGGGCGGCCGGGCGCGGCGCATTCCGGCAAATATCCGCCGGGTTTTGCCGTGATCCGTGCCGCGCACGCTCAAATCCGCTCAGATCGCGTGCTTGTGTTGGCATTGCCCGCTGAAATCCGTTAGCGTCCGGGGTATACGGGCCGCAACAAGACGGTCGGGAAAACGAGCAGGTAAGATGGATACCGGAACCCTTGCGATGGCGCGGGAGATCGACTTCTCCTTTCTCGCGCTCTTTCTTCGCGCAACGCTGACCGTGAAACTGGTGGTGATTCTTCTGATCGCCGCTTCGTTCTGGTCGTGGACGATCATCATCCAGAAACACATCGACTACCGGCGCGCGCGCCGTGCCGAAAGGGCGTTCGACCAGGCGTTCTGGTCCGGCGAGCCGCTTGACGACCTGTTTGACGAGATCGGCACGGCGCCCGAGGGCCCCTCGGCGCGGGTGTTTGCCGCCGGCATGCTTGAATGGCGGCGCAGCCACCGCGACGACGGCGGGCTGATCGCCGGCGTGCAGGCGCGCATCGACCGCTCGATGGATGTGGCGATCGCCAAGGAGGCCGATTCGCTGACCCGGGGGCTGTCGTTTCTGGCAACCGTCGGCTCGACCGCGCCGTTCGTCGGGCTGTTCGGCACGGTCTGGGGCATCATGAATGCCTTCATCGAGATTTCGCAGCAGCAAAGCACGAACCTTGCGGTTGTCGCGCCGGGCATCGCCGAGGCGCTGATGGCCACCGGGCTGGGCCTGTTCGCGGCGGTTCCGGCGGTGGTGTTCTACAACAAGCTGTCCACCGACTCGGATCGCATCCTGTCCGCGACCGAGGCCTTTGCCGACGAGTTCTCGACCATCCTTTCGCGCCAGCTGGACAACTGACATGGGCGCGGGCGTGGCAGAGAAAACGGGCGCGGTGCGGCGGCGGCGGCGACGGCGGGCGAACACGGCGAAGATGATGTCGCAGATCAACATCACCCCCTTTGTGGACGTGATGCTGGTGCTGCTGATCATCTTCATGGTCGCGGCGCCGCTGATGACGGTCGGGGTGCCGATCGAGCTTCCGAAGACGGCGGCGACCCCGCTTGCCGGCGAAGACGAAGAGCCGCTTGCCATTACCCTGACCGCCGATGGACGTTTGCTGATCCAGACAACCGAAACGCCCGCCGATCAGCTGATCGCCCGGCTGCGCGCGATCTCGCTTGAGCGCAAGAATCGCAAGATATTCCTGCGCGCCGACGGGGCGATACCCTATCGGCGGGTGATGCAGGTGATGGGGGCGCTGAATGCGGCCGGGTTTCGCGACATCGGGCTTGTCACCGACAGCGGCGGGCCGGCGCTCGACGGGGCCGCGCCCGCGGGCGGCGCACCGGGCGCGCAGACGGACAACTGAACGGGGCGGGGCATGAAAACCGGGGCATATATCTCGGGCGCGGGGCATGTGGCCTTTTTCATGTGGATGCTGCTTGGAGGGTTTTTCCTGAGCGTTCCCAAACCCTTGCCTGTCCAGACCTCGGCCGTGACGCTGGTCACCCCCGACGAACTGGCGGCGATGAGCCAGCCTGCCAGCGCGCCCCGGATGCAGCAGGACGCCTCGCGGCCGGCACAGCCCGTTGTCCGCGATGCGCCCGATGCCGCCCGGCCGCCGGCTGCCGAACCGGATGCGCGCGCGCCGGCAGCGCCCCCCGGCGGGGCGCCGGACAGGCTTGCCACGCCGGCCGGCGAAGCCGCCCCCACGCCGGTCGGGCAACTGCCCCGGCCCGCGCCGCCGCCGCCGCCGTCGCCGTCGCCGCAGCTCAGCCCGACGCAGCCCGGGCAACCGGCACAGCCGCTGCCCGAGAACCCGCCGGTGGACGCGCCGCCCGATGCGGTTGCCGTGCCCCGCCCGGCGCCCCGGGTCGCGCCGACAGCGGCGCCCGCGCCGCCGCCCGATGCCGTGATTTCCGACCAGCCCGCGCCCGAGGCCGCGCCCGACCGGTCCGCCGATACCCGGGCCCCGGACAGCCGGGCCGCCGCCCCGAAGGAAGCGGCAACGCGCATCGTGACCGAGGCCGAAAAGCCGGCCAGCGCCGCGCCGCGTGCCTCGCTCCGTCCGGTGGCGCGTCCGAAGCGGCCGCCGCCGCCGGCCTCGTCCGGCGCCGCCCCGGCCGCCACGCAAGAGGCGCCGAAGCCGGCAGAGCCAGCCGCGCCGGCCCCGCAGCAGGGCCGGGACGGGGCCGGGGCATCGGTGGAGAACGCCGTGGCCGCGGCGCTCGCAGCGGCCAGCCGGGCCACGCCCGCGCCGGCGGCCGCTTCGGGCCCGCCGCTGAGTTCTGCCGAACGGGATGCGCTGAGAATCGCCGTTCAGAACTGCTGGAACGTCGGTTCCTTGTCGAGCGAAGCGCTTTCCACCACAGTGGTGGTGGGCGTGACGATGCAGCGTGATGGCCGGCCGGTCACGGACTCGATCGAATTGCTGTCGTTCACCGGCGGCTCCAGGGCCGCGGCGAACCAGGCGTTCGAGGCGGCGCGTCGGGCGATCGTTCGCTGCGGCGCGAAGGGTTTCGATCTGCCGGCGGAGAAATACGCGCGCTGGCAGAAGGTGGAAATGACGTTCAACCCCGAAAAGATGAGGACCAAATGAGACTGTTCACAGCTCTGGCGATTGTTCTGGGCGTCCTGATGGCGGCCTTTGCGGCGCTTGCGCAGGGGGCCGGGCCGCTGCGCATCGAGATCACCGAAGGCGTGATCGAACCGCTGCCGCTGGCCCTTCCCGATTTCATCGCTGAGAACGCCGCCGCCGAGCAATATGCGCAGTCGATTTCGCAGGTGATCGGTTCGGATCTGACGGGCACCGGGCTGTTTCGCGAGATCCCGCAGAAGTCCTTCATTTCCACGCCGACGAGCTTTTCCAACGCGGTGCAGTTTGCCGACTGGAAGGCGATCAACGCGCAGGGGCTGGTGAAAGGCGCCGTGTCGCTGGACGCGGACGGGCGTCTGGTGGTGAAGTTCCGCCTGTTCGACGTTTTCGCGCAGGCCGAACTGGGGCAGGGGCAGAAGTTTACCGGTGCTCCGGCCAGTTGGCGCCGCATGGCGCACAAGGTGGCGGATGCGGTCTACAGCCGTATCACCGGCGAGGGGGGCTATTTCGACAGCCGCGTGGTCTTCGTTGCGGAAACCGGGCAGAAGGGGCAACGCAGGAAGCGGCTGGCGATCATGGACTATGACGGCGCCAACCTGCAGTTTCTGACCGACGATTCGACCATCGTGCTGGCGCCGCGCATTTCGGCCGATGGCAAGCGCATCCTCTACACCAGCTATGAAAGCGGTTTTCCGAAGGTCTATGTGCTGGATATCGCGGCCGCGCGAAAGCAGGCGCTTGCCATCGAAGCCGAAGCGCTGAGCTTTGCGCCGCGTTTCGGCCCCGACGGCGAAACCGTCGTGCTGTCGCTCCAGCAGGGGGCGAATACCGACCTTTATCGCACCACGGTTTCGGGCGGCACGCTTCAGCGGCTGACTTCGGCGCCCTCGATCGAAACCGCCCCCAGCTTTTCCCCGGACGGGCGGCGCATCGTATTCGTGAGCGACCGCTCGGGCACGCCGCAGCTTTACATCATGGATGCAAACGGCGGCGAAGCCAGGAGAATCAGCTTTGGCAAGGGGCGCTACGGTTCTCCGGTCTGGTCGCCGCGCGGCGATCTCATTGCCTTTGCCAAACAGGCGAACGGGCGGTTTCACATCGGGGTGATGCGCACCGACGGAAGCGAAGAGCGCCTGCTGACCGCATCGTTCCTGGACGAGGGGCCCACCTGGTCGCCGAACGGACGGGTGATCATGTTCACCCGCGAAAGCAAGGGCGCCCAGGGGGTGCGCGCGCTCTATTCGGTGGATATCACCGGGCGCAACCTGCGCCGGGTTCCGACCGAGACCGGCGCCTCGGATGCGGCCTGGTCGCCGTTGTTGCCCTAGGGCGCATTTCCAAGCGCCGGGCGAGGTGCTAGAATGGGGCGGATCGAGCAAACGAAAAAGCAATCGAAAAAACGGGAAACCCGAACAATGAAACTTCACAGCAAGGCAATTCTGATCGTCGCGGCCCTGGCGCTGTCGGCCTGTGCCAACGGCGGGCGTTTCGGCGCCGCAAACGGCGGAGGCGCGGATGGCGCGGCCGGTGCCGCCAGCGATCCGCGTTCGCCGGCCTATTTCCAGCAGACCATCGGCGACCGGGTGCATTTCGCGGTCGATCAGCACACGCTGACGCCCGAAGCGATCGCGATTCTCGACAAGCAGGCCGACTGGCTGCTGAAAAACCCCGAGTTCACCGCCATCGTCGAGGGCCACGCCGACGAGCAGGGCACCGCGGCCTACAACCTGGCGCTCAGCGGTCGCCGTGCCAATGCGGTCATCGAATACCTGGTCAGCCGCGGGGTGTCGCCGGCCCGGCTGCGCCCGCTGCCGCTTGGCAAGGAGCGCCCGATCGCGCTGTGTTCGCGCGAGGAATGCTATGCCCAGAACCGCCGGGCGGTGACGGTCATCCAGGCCGGCGGGCTGAGTTGAGCGCGGCAGGGGGCCTGAAAAGATGAAGCGAGCCGGAACACTTGCGCTTCTCGCAGCCGCGGTTGCGCTGGCTGCCCTGACCGCGGCGCACCCCGCCCGAGCCCAGCAGAGCCGCGACGAGACGCTTGCCGATATCCGCCAGGAACTGTCGGTGCTCTATGTCGAGGTGCAGCGCCTCAAGCGCGAGCTTTCGACCACCGGCGGGGTCAGTGCGGGCCTTGGAAACGGCACGCTCCTGCAGCGGGTTGACCAGCTTGAAAACGAACTGGCGCGGCTGACCGCGCGCACCGAGCAGTTGCAGAAACGGGTGGAAACCGTGGTCAAGGACGGCACCAAGCGGATCGGAGACCTGGAATACCGCCTGGTCGAACTCGAGGGCGGAGACGTCAGCAAGCTTGGCGAAACCAGCACCCTTGGCGGCGATTTCGCCACCGATGCGCTGGAGGCCCCGGCCCCGCCGGCGACAGCCGCACCCGACGATGCGCCGGAACTGGCGGTGGGCGAGCAACGCGACTTCGACCAGGCCCGGGCAGCGCTGGAGGCGGGCGACAACCTGGGCGCGTCGCAGCAGTTCGCGGCCTTCAACGATACCTACCCGGGCAGCCCGCTTGCCGCCGAGGCCAGCTTCCTGCGGGGCAAGGCGCTCACGGCGCTGGGCGATACGGCCAATGCCGCGCGCGCCTATCTGGAAAGCTTCTCCGGCGCCCCCGACGGGCCGCGCGCCCCCGAAGCGCTGTTGCAGCTGGGGGTGGCGCTGGGACAGCTGGGGCAGACCAACGAGGCCTGCGTGGCGTTGGGCCAGGTCGGCGTGCGCTTTGCCGATTCCGCGGCGGTGGACGGCGCCAGGAACGCGATGCAGGATATCGGCTGCCCGTGAGCCTCTATGCGGGGTTCGTGCGCGCGCTCGAGGACGGCCTTGATGGCGCCCAGCCGTTGCGGGTGGGCGTGGCGGTCTCCGGCGGAGGCGATTCGACCGCGCTTTTGCTGCTGGCCAGGCGCTGGGCCGATGAACGGGGGGGATTGATCCGCGCGGCAACGGTCGATCATGGCCTGCGCCCGGAAGCCGCCGGCGAAGCCGCGCAGGTGGCCGCGCGATGCGCGCGGCTGGGGCTGGAGCACCGGGTGCTGAACTGGCGGGGCTGGCGCGGTGTCGGCAACCTTCAGGCCGAGGCCCGAAAGGCCCGCTACCGGCTGCTGGCGGACTGGGCACGGCAGAACCGGCTGCAAGCCGTGGCGCTGGGGCATACGCGCGACGATCAGGCGGAAACGGTGCTGATGCGCCTCGCCCGCGGCTCGGGCGTCGACGGGCTGTCGGGGATTGCCCCGCGCCGGCGGGCCGATGGCGTCTTGTGGCTGCGTCCGTTGCTGGAGGTCTCCCGTGACCGGTTGCGCGCCTTCCTGAAGGCGCAGGGGGTCGACTGGCTCGAAGACCCGAGCAATGCCGACAGGCGCTTTGCGCGGGTGAACACGCGCCGCGCGCTGGACAGTCTTGCGCCGCTTGGCATCGGGCGGGCGCAACTGGCGGATACCGCGGCGCGCCTGCGTGCTGCGCGCGAGGTCCTGGAACAGGCGACGCATGCCGCGGCGCGGGACCTGGCGCGGGTGCGCGCCGGCGGGGTCCTGGCCGGGCGCGACGCCTTCCTGGCCCTGCCGGCCGAGATTCGGCGCCGCTTTCTTGCCCATTGCCTGAAGTGGGTGTCCACGGCCGCCTATGCCCCGCGCCACGCCGCGCTTCTGCGCGCCGAAGCCGACATTGCGGCACGGCGGAAGGCAACGCTTCACGGTTGTTTGATCGCCCCGGAGGGCGATGATTTCGTTATCGCGCGCGAATATGCCGCAGTGGCCGGGTGCGAGGTTGCCGCCGGCGAAATCTGGGACGGACGCTGGCGTATTCTCGGGCCGGCCGGGGCGGCCGAAAGCGGGCTGCGTACCCGCGCCCTTGGGGAAAACGGCCTGAAATCAGTCCCCGAATGGCGCAACACCGGGTTTTCGCGGGCGCTTCTGCTGTCCTCGCCGGCGCTCTGGCGCGGTGGCGATCTGGTCGCCGCCCCCCTTGCCGGAGCGGCCGGGATCTGGCGTGCGGAAATGACCCGCGGGGAAAATGATTTCCTTTCCTCTGTTTTATCGCATTGAACTGACTGCAATCATCCTTATTTTACGAAGGGGTTCGCAAACTGCGGGCAGAATTCTTTCTGGCAAGGAGAGTCGCTTTGGGTAACGCGCGAAACATCGCTTTCTGGGTAGTGCTTTTTGTGCTGATCCTGGCGCTCTTCAACCTGTTCAGCGGCGGGCAGTCGTCGTTCAACTCGCACGCGGTCAGCTATTCGGATTTCGTGCGCTCGGTTGACGACGGCGGCGTGCAGAGCGTTACCATCGATGGCGAACGCATCCTGTTTCGCGGCAGCGATGGAAAGGACTATGTGACCATCCGCCCCGAGGGGGCCCAGATCACCGACAAGCTGATTGCCAAGCATGTCACCGTCAACGCCAAGCCGCAGGAGCAATCCGGGCTGGCCTCGATCGTGATGACATTCCTGCCGTTCCTGTTGCTGATCGGGGTGTGGATCTATTTCATGAACCGGATGCAGGGCGGCGGGCGCGGCGGCGCCATGGGCTTTGGCAAGAGCCGGGCGAAACTGCTGACCGAAAAGCAGGGGCGGGTGACCTTTGACGATGTCGCCGGCATCGACGAGGCCAAGGAAGAACTGGAAGAGATCGTCGAATTCCTGCGCAACCCGCAGAAATTTTCGCGCCTGGGCGGGCAGATCCCCAAGGGCGCGCTGCTGGTCGGCCCGCCGGGCACCGGCAAGACGCTGCTGGCGCGCGCCATCGCCGGAGAGGCGGGCGTGCCGTTCTTCACCATTTCCGGCTCGGACTTCGTGGAAATGTTCGTGGGCGTCGGCGCGTCGCGGGTGCGCGACATGTTCGAACAGGCCAAGAAGAACGCGCCCTGCATCGTTTTCATCGACGAGATCGACGCCGTCGGGCGTTCGCGCGGCGCCGGCTATGGCGGGGGCAATGACGAACGCGAACAGACGCTGAACCAGCTTCTGGTGGAAATGGACGGCTTCGAGGCCAACGAGGGCGTGATCATCCTGGCCGCCACCAACCGGCGCGATGTGCTGGATCCGGCGCTGCTGCGTCCGGGGCGTTTCGATCGCCAGGTGCAGGTGCCAAATCCTGACATCAAGGGCCGCGCCAAGATCCTGCAGGTTCACGCGCGCAAGGTGCCGCTGGGCCCGGATGTTGACCTGCGCATCATCGCGCGCGGCACGCCCGGCTTTTCCGGGGCGGACCTGGCCAACCTGATCAACGAAAGCGCGCTGATGGCGGCGCGCGTGGGCCGGCGCTTCGTCACCATGGAAGACCTGGAAAACGCCAAGGACAAGGTGATGATGGGCACCGAGCGCCGTTCGATGGTGCTGACCCCCGAGCAGAAGGAAAAGACCGCCTATCACGAGGCCGGGCATGCGATTGTCGGCATGAGCCTGCCGCAGTGCGATCCGGTCTACAAGGCCACGATCATTCCGCGCGGCGGCGCCCTGGGCATGGTGGTTTCCCTGCCCGAGATCGACCGGCTGAACTGGCAGAAGGCGGAATGCGAACAGAAACTCGCCATGACCATGGGCGGCAAGGCGGCCGAGGTCATCAAGTTCGGCGAGGAAAACGTTTCCAACGGGCCGGCCGGCGACATTCAGCAGGCGTCATCTCTGGCGCGCGCGATGGTGCTGCGCTGGGGGATGTCGGACAAGGTCGGCAACATCGACTACCAGCAGGCGCATGAGGGTTACATGGGCAATGGCGCCGGCGGGCTTTCGGTGTCGGCCCATACCAAGGAACTGATCGAGGAAGAGGTGAAGCGCTTCGTCGATGACGCCTATGCAACCGCCTACAACATTCTGAAAAAGAAGAAAAAAGAGTGGGAGCGCCTGGCCCAGGGCCTGTTGGAATACGAGACCCTCACCGGCGATGACATCAAGAAGGTGATCAAGGGCGAACCGCTTGACAATGGCGATGACGAGGACGACAGCCCCGATGAGGGCAGTGCCATTGCCGCCGTGACCGCAATTCCAAAAACCAAGCCGCGCGCCAAGCCCGGCGGCGGCATGGAGCCCGAGCCCAGCACCTGAGCGAGCAGCCCGTTTTTTCGCGCCGCGCCATCT
>JALSRF010000335.1 GCA_026984895.1 Paracoccaceae bacterium | reverse complement strand
GTTCGACGGTCCGGGCGCTGGAAAACTTTGCCGGGCGATACCGGCTGCGGGCGCGAAAGGCGCTGGTCGGGTTTCCCAACGATACCGAACAGGAGATCGCGCTGCTTTACGACCCGGATGTTATGAGCGCGCGCCATGCGCCGGGCGGCAGCCCGGGCGGCCCGGAAAGGACGGCAAAACCCGGCAGGGGGCGGCGGCTCAGCGCGCGGTTCGACAGGCAGTTCCGCTGGGATCTGGACGTAGATCGCGCGCCCGAAACGGTGCGCTTTTCCAAGCCGCCGCTGGAGGCGCGGGTGCGTCTGAAATCGGGGGCGCGGCTGCGCCTGATCGGTGTGCATGTCAAGTCCAAGGCCCCATACGGTGCCCATGATGCGCAGGAGGTGATGCGCATTTCCATCGAGAACCGCCGCAAGCAGCTGGCCCAGGCGATCTGGTTGCGCAGCCGCGTCGAGGAATTCCTTTCGGCGGGCGATTCCCTGATGGTGATGGGCGATTTCAACGACGGACCGGGGCTGGACGAATACGAGAAGCTGTTCGGGCGTTCCAGCGTCGAGATCGTGCTGGGCGAGGATGGCGAGGACCGTCTGTTCGACCCGCACGCCCGGCAGGCCCTGAGCCGGCGCCTGGGGGCTGCGGTCACCACGTCGCGTTTCTACCTGGCCCGGGAACAACGCTACATGGAGGCGCTGCTGGACTATATCATGGTCAGCGAAGACCTGATGAAAACCCGGCCCCATTGGCGCATCTGGCACCCGTTCGACGACCCGCAGTGTCTTGCGACGCCCGACCTGCAGCAGGCGTTGCTGCGGGCCTCGGACCATTTCCCGGTCACCATCGATCTTGCGCTGTGACGCCGGGTGCCGGCGGCGGGGAAAAGGGGCACCGGGGCATCGGGGCGGCGGCGCGCAGGGGGCGGCGGATGCAGGGTGGCGGCGCGTTTCGGACAGCCGAACGCGCGCGGATGAACGCGACAGGCGTCAGTGGCGTCCCTTGAACTCGGTGCGGAAGACGTGGTCCCACAGGCTGGTGGAGACGCCGAAGTTCGTATCCTTGTCGGCGTGATGGTGGAGCATGTGGCGCCGGCGCGAGCGGGCCAGAACCCGGGCCATGAACCGGGGCTTGGCGTGATCCAGATAGTGGTGCGAGATATACAGGAAATAGCCGGCCATCACGCCGGCGGTGGCGGCGGCGGCCCAGCCCTGGTCCAGGTATTCCAGCGGCGCATCCACCAGTGCGAAGATCAGGACCGGCCCCAGGAACGGCGGCGCCCCATACAGGGCCTCGGGGTTTTCGTGGTGCAGGTCGTGCATCTGCTTGAGCGGCCAGACGTGGTGAAACAGCAGCCGGTGGATGAAATATTCCACGAATGTCCACAGCAGCAGCCCGCCGGCGAAGGCAATCAGGATCTGGCCTGCGTGATCCCGGCCGAAAACCAGGGAATTCCACACCAGCAGCGCCGCAATGATCGGCGGAACAATGAAAAAGTCGATGAAATACGCGACTTTTCCGCTGAACAGCCGCCACGCCAGATCATTCAGGTCAAAACCCATGGCTCAACCATCCCCACAAGATTTCGAGTATGCGCCACGCGGTGTCACACGGGCCGTAGCGTCCGGAGGTTTCCGCGGGCCGATGCTTTCCCATCCTAGGTAGGCGAGTGTACCGGCCGCGTCAACAAGCAGCGCGCAGGCGGATTGCCCCCGTTGCGCGGATGTCATCGAATCCGGGGCGATTGTCCGCTCAGACGGGGAAAAACCCGTCAGGGGCAACGTGCCGGTGTCGCTGTCGTTGCCGGTGCCGGTGCCGGGCGCGGTGGGACGCCCCGGTAACGTGTTCCGGCCATGAGGATGGCCGGGGCATCTTTCCGACGATGCCTGTCGCGGTCGCCCCGATGCAGATACGGGGCCGGCAGGGGCCGGCAGATATGGGGCCGGCAGGGGCCGGGCGCGCGCCGCGGGCAGTGGCGAAACCGGGACCCGCGCAGGCCAGGGCGCGCCGGCGCGCATCGCGCCCCGTCAGAGCCAGCCCGCGCGCCGGTCTAAAGCCAGGTATGAAACGAGCGCCCGGCCATCGGTTCGGCCATGGCGGCGTCGTGGTGCGGGGCGTAGATCTCGGCCAGCCGCGCCACCGCATCCTCGGGACTCAGCTCCTCGGTCTTGCCGCTGCGCCGGCAG
>JALSRF010000334.1 GCA_026984895.1 Paracoccaceae bacterium | reverse complement strand
CGCACCGGAACCGCGCGGGCGCGACAGGCGCCAACTCCCCCCCGGCGCGGCCTGAAAATTCGCCCGGAGATGACCAGACGCCCGGGCCGGACTTCGCCACCGGCACCGTTTTCCTTCAAGGAAAACGGACCGAAATCCTTGAAGGATTTCGACGCCCGCGCGTGCAAGGGGCAGTCTCCAAAGGGCGGCCTCAGCGTTCGGTCAGTTTCAACTCGATGCGCCGGTTCTGCGCCAGCGCCTCGGGCGAATCCCCCTCGGCAATGGGGCGGAACTCTCCGAACCCGGCCGCCGCCAGACGATTGGGCGGAAATCCGAGATGCTCGGTCATGTAGCGCACCACCGCCAGCGCCCGCGCCTGCGACAGCTCCCAGTTGTCACGATAGCGCCCGTTGCCCGAAAGCTTCGTCTTGTCGGTATGCCCATCGACGCGCAGGATCCAGTCGATCTCGGGCGGGATCTTGTCCGAAACCTCCAGCAGCAACCGGGCAACTTTCGCGATCTGGGCCTTGCCGTCTTCCGCCAGTGTGGCCGAGGCCGGCTGAAACAGCACCTCGGAAGGGAAAACGAAACGGTCGCCGACGATCTTGACCCCTTCGCGCCCCCCCAGGACGTCGCGCAGTTGGCCGAAGAACTCGGACCGGTAACGCTCCAGTTTCTTCGCCTCGGCCTGCAGACGGATCCGCTCGGCCTCTTCCAGCCTGGCCCGCTTGCGCTCTTCGCTGGCCACGCGGGCAAGCGCGATGTTCAGCCGCGAACTGAGGTTGGTGATCTCCACCTGCGCCTGCTGATCCCGGGTGTCGGAGGCATCCAGCAAGGCCTGCAAAGAGCCCAGTTGCGCACGCAGCGCCGC
This sequence comes from Paracoccaceae bacterium, assembly GCA_026984895.1. Taxonomy (GTDB): domain Bacteria; phylum Pseudomonadota; class Alphaproteobacteria; order Rhodobacterales; family Rhodobacteraceae; genus JAJRUE01. The sequence continues at coordinate 9,386 of JALSRF010000334.1, read as the reverse complement.
GACCTGTCCGTTCAGCGCCTCGACCTTGCGCAGACTCTCTGCCGATTTCGCCTCTTCGCGCTTCAGCGCCGCATTGGCCACCGACAGCAGCGCCGCGCGCTGTTCGGCTTCGCTCATCTGGGTCTGCAGCTTTCGCTCGGCGGCGATCCTGGCAGCCAGCGCCGCGGCAAGCTGCTGTTTCAGCGATCCCTCGTCGCCCAGGCTTTCCTTCAACGACCGGGTCTCGGCCAGCGCGGCGGCCAGACGATTTTCGGCATCGGCAAGACGCGTGGCCAGTTCGCCCTTTCCGCTGTCCGCAACTTCGGCCCTGCGCTTCAGATCGTCGCGCTCGCGCGTGACCTTCGCCAGCGCCTTTTCCAGTGCCTGCAGGCGCGCCTCGACATCGCCGCGCGCCGAAGCCTCGTCCTGGAGTTTGCCGCGCAGGTCGTCGCGCTGCAGCAGGGCCCGGGCCAGCGCGTTTTCCACGCTTGACAGGCGCGAGGCGGTCTCGACCTGCCGGTCCCGGGCCTGCGACAGGCGCGCCGCCAGGTCGTCGCGTTCGGCGGTCAGCGCCTGAAGCGAGGATTCGAGCGTCTTCAGCTTCGTCCGCGTCGCAACCAGCGTCGCGCCCGCGTCGGCCTGCCCCTGCCTTGCGGCCTTCAGTTCGGTCTCGAACCTGTCACGCGCCGCCAGCGCCGCAGCCAGCTTCGCGTCAAGGTCCTTTTGTGCGGCCTGCGCCGCCGCCAGCAGCGTCAGCGTCTCTTCGGCCTGCTTGCGCTTTTCCTCGAGCGCAAGGGTCATCGCTGTCAGTTCGGCATCCGAATCGCGCAGTTTCGCGCGCAGTTTCTCGGCGGCGGCCGCCTCGGTCAGGCGGCGCCTTTCGGCATCGCTCAACGCGGCCTGTGAACTGTCCAGCCTGTCGCGCAGCGCCTGCGCGGCCGCTGCCTCGGCCAGGCGGCGCTTTTCCGCCTCGTCCAGCGCCAGGCGCGCCTTTCCCAGCTTGTCGCGCAGCGCCTGCGCCGCCGCCGCTTCGGCCAGACGCGCCTTTTCGGCATCGCTCAGCGATGCCTTCGCATCGGCCAGTTGCCGGTTCAGGTCGTCCGCCGCCGCCAGCGCCGCCCGGCGTCTGGCATCGGTTTCGTCCAGCGTTGTCTGCAACTGCGCCAGCGCGGCCTGCAGGTCGGTTTTCTGCGCCGCCAGCTGTTCGGCCTTCCGGCGGCTGTCTTCCAGTTGCGCCATGGCCTCGGACAGCGATGTTTCGCGCGCCGCGACCCGGTCGTGCAGATCGGCGATCAGCGCATCCAGCGCCTCGCGCCGCGCCGCCGCCAGGCGCGCCTGTTCGGTTTTCGCATCGATCTCGTCACGCGCGCTGGCAAGGGCAAGCTGAAGCGCCTCCTTTTCCGACACCAGGCGCGCCTGCTCGGCATTCAGCTGTTTGATGCTTGCCGCCAGTTCTGCGCCCTTGCGCCGGGCATCGTCGCGCTCGGCCAGGAGCGAGGCAACCTGGGCCTCGAACGAGGCGATCCGCTTTTTCTGGCTGGCCAGTTCGGCGGCCTGCTGTTCGGTGCGTGCCGTAAGGTTTGCCACCAGAAGCGCCTGCGAAGCCGCCTTTTCACGCGCGCGATCCAGAGAAGAACCCAGCGTCTGCACCTGCTGTTCCAGCTGGAACGCGTGCTGTTGCTCAAGGCCGAGCGCCTCGGACAGGGATCCGATCTCGGCCGTCAGCTTGTCCAGCTTGCTTTCCTGCCCGCTGATCGTCTCGCGCAGCATGAACTGCACGATCATGAAGATCGTCAGAACGAACATCAGCACCAGCAGCAGCGCCGTCATCGCATCCACGAATCCGGGCCAGATGGTGGCGGACATGCGTTGAGAACGGCGGGTAAGGGCCATGGCCTAACCTTCCTTTCGCACCATGGCGTCCTTTGCAAGCTTGTTGATCGCGCGTGTCAGGGCGGCCAGATCGTTGCGCAGATCGGCAAGCGTCTCCTGGCGGCCGGCCGACATTTCCTCGAGGATACGCAACAGCTGCACGTCGATGGAACGCAGGCGCATCCGGCTTTCGGCATCCACATGAGCGCCGCCTTCCTCGGCCGTTTTCTGCATCTGCGCCACCAGCTGTTGCTGGGTTTCGGACAGCCGCGACAGCGCCGAGCCCAGTTCATCCGTGCGCGCGTTGCCCACCCCCTGCGCGACCTGCGCCAGCAGCGACTGCTGCGCGTCGGTCTTCGCAACCAGGGCATCGAGCGAATCGCACAGCCGGTTCACTTCGGCCCCGGTCTCGGCGGCGCCGGCAAGCGCTTCGCGCAATTGCCCGGCCACGTTTTGCATCTGCTCGGCGAACTGTTCCAGAATGGCGCCGGCGATGCCCGCGCCCGCCGCCGCGCCCTCGCCCTCGGCCTCGCCGTCGCCATCGCCCGACGAAAACCCGAGCCGGGTGATCGTGGACAGCCACTCCTCCAGTTCCTGGTAGAACCGGTTCTGGGCATGGTTGGCAAAAAGCTCCAGCAATCCGACGATCAGCGATCCGGCAAGCCCCAGCAGCGACGAGGCAAAGGCAACCCCCATGCCGCCAAGCTGCGCTTCCAGCCCGCTCATCAGGCGCGAAAAGATCTCCGACGGCCCCTCGCCCTCTTGCGGCGCAAGCGAACGGATCGTGTCCACCACGGCCGGGACGGTTGTCGCCAGCCCCCAGAACGTACCCAGAAGACCAAGGAAAATCAGAAGGTTGCCAAGGTAGCGCGTGATATCGCGCGCCTCGTCTATGCGCGTTGCCACCGAATCGAGGATCGAGCGCGACGAGGTCGAACTGATCTGCATCTGCGCGCCACGGCTTCTGAGCAGCGCGGCCAGCGGCGCCAGGAGCCGCGGCACCTTCACCATTTCGTGGCCCGGACGGTTCGAGGCAAAGCCCTCGATCCAGCTGACCGAACCGATCAGTTCGAAGATCTGGTAAAAGCAGGCGAAGACGCCGCTGACAAACACGAAGGCAATGAAGCCGTTAAGCAACGGATTGGCCAGGAACACCGCCGAAACCCGCGGGTAGGCGACATAGGCCCCGAACCCGACCAGGGCCAGCACGATCAGCATGATCGTGCCCTGACGCACCGGCTGGGTAAAAAACGGCTCGGCCTCGCGATCCGGCTGGTCCATATGGACGTTTCCTGACGCAGTTGGTTTTGGCGCAGGTTATTCTTTCAGCGCTCCGGTGCCAACAGCCGATTGTCCCGGTGCCGCTCCGGCAATCTGGCGCACCCGGTGCGCGAGCCGCTCAAGCGCATCGTCGCGGATCCCCAGGGCGCGCAGGTGCTCGACGGTATTGTGCAGATACTCGGCATTGGGCCCGCGCCCGCCCCGGGCCCGGGCAATGACCTGCGCCTGGCGCTCGGCCGAGAGGTCCGCGCAATACTGCGCATGGCCGGGATCGACCACGAAGGTCACCGCATCGACCCTTCGGCCATCGGCAAGGCGCACGGTGACGGTTTTCTCCAGATAGGCCGCCGAGATCAGTTCGCGTTCCCGCAGACCGGCCAGTGCCGCCGCCTCGCCCCCGGGCACGACCCGGAACGCAAGGCCGTCGCAGCACGCCCCCCTCTGCGCATCGAGCGCCAGCACGAGGCCCGGCCTTTCCCGGGTGCCGCGGTGATGGATCGACCACATGCAGAAGCTGCGCGCATAGCCGCAGAGCCGGGCGATTTCCCGGTCGTCGTGTTCAAAGCCGGGGTTCCACAGCAGCGAGCCGTAGCCGAACACCCAAAGCCGCCTCTCGCCCATTTCACTGGCCCTCCGTCAGGCGGCGCTTTAAACATCCCCGCAGGACAAGTCAAAGGGGCCGCGCAATGCGCAGGATACTGGTGGCAATCGCCTTGCTGGCCGCGGTTTGGGGCGGATACTGGTTCATCGGGGCCACCGCCGCCGAAACCGGCATACGCGCCTGGCTGGAGGCCCGCCGGGCCGAGGGCTGGCAGGCCGACTACGGCCAGGTGACGACGCGGGGATTTCCCGGCCGTTTCGACACCGCGATCACCGACCTGGTCCTGGCCGATCCGCACAGCGGGCTGGCCTGGAGCGCGCCGCTGTTCCAGATCCTGACGCGTGCCTACCGGCCGAACCACATCATTGCCGCCTGGCCGCACCGCCAGACCCTTGCCACGCCATACGAAAAGATCGCGCTGACCTCCGCGACGATGCGCGGCTCGATCCGTTTCCTGCCCGACAGCGCCCTGACGCTGGACGCGCTGCGCCTGGATCTGGCCGACTTCAAGGCCACGTCCTCGGCCGGCTGGTCGGCGCAACTGGCAACGGGCTTTCTGGCGACCCGGCGAAACGACGCACTGGACAATGGCCAGGACCTCCATTTCGAGGCAACCGGGGCCAGGCCGCCGCTCCGGGTGTTGGCGCTGCTGGACCCGGCCCGCCTGCTGCCGGACCGCTTCCAGACCCTGCGCGTCGATCTGAGCGCCGGCTTCGACGCCCCGTGGGACCGTTACGCCATTGAAAAGCGCCGCCCGCAGTTGCGCGCCGTCGATATCGGCGATCTGCGCGCAACATGGGGAGAGCTGGATCTCCAGGCGGCCGGCAAGCTGAGCGTCGATGCCGCCGGCATTCCAAGCGGAAAGATCGCCCTGCGGGCGACCAACTGGCGCCACATGCTGCAGGTTGCGCTGGATGCGGGCTGGGTGGACAGGGATGTCTCCAGGACCGTCGAACGGGCGCTGGAACTGCTTGCCGGCATGTCGGGCAACCCCGACACCATAGACACCACCGTGCATTTCGCCGGCGGCTGGGTCAGCATCGGACCGATCCCCATCGGCCGTGCGCCGCGGCTTCACCTGCGATAGCTCCGCCTGCGCCGCTTCTGCGCGACAGGCTCCCCGCGCCGGGCCGCGCCGGGCCGCGCCGGGGAACCGGGCCGTTCAGCGGCAATAGGCACCGCCTCGGTAGCGGGCCGTATCCAGGTGGAAATGGTTGCGGTGGAAGCGGTCCGAATCGGGGCCCAGCACCGTGCCGAAGATGCCGCAGGCGCTCCGGTGCAGCCGATGCAGCAACGTGCCGCGCGCCTTCGAGCGCCAGTCGTCAAGCACGCTCAGCGACAGCCCGTTCTTCAGGTTGAACGCGGCAATGTCGATGGCGTGCCCCTTGCCGTGTTCGGAAATCTTCGCGCCGGGTCGGTTGTTGCGCGTGCGGCAGGAATATCCGGCGATGACCTGCAGGCTGGCAATGCCCCCGCCCAGGCGACGGATCGTCGGCTTCACGCCCTGTTTCACCCAGTCGTTCAACGCCCGCGCCGTGGGGCAATCCATGATCGCCGGCGTGGAGAGGGCCACCCCGCCGACCGAAGAAACGCGCACCGGCCGCCCGACCCCGCATCCGGGCAGACGCGCGGGAATGGGTGCCAGGCGCTCTCCCCGGATCGCGCGCCGCCCGCATATCGCGCGCCCCTGCGACGCGCTGGGCACCGCCGCCGGTGCCGCCGCCGGCACCCGCACGCCCCGGCCGGGCGCGCTGCCCACGGGCGCGCTGCCCACGGGCGTTGCCGCCGCGCCGCGCGGGCGGGCCAGCGGGCGAAGCGAGGTCATCGGCCCCGCGCCCCCGACCGCCAGAACCAGGAAGGCCGGCCGGTGGTCATCGGGGATTGCCGGGCGCGCAACCGGTCGCAAGGAGCTTTCGGGCGCGCCGGCCACCGCCCCGGCAACCGGCAGGAACAGGGCCAGAATCAGCGCCCCGGTCCCGGCCCCGGCCCGGGTCGCGCCCCTCGCCCTCATCTTGCGCCGCTCCGGCCGAAATCGGGCGCATTGGTATCCTGCCCCGCTTCGATGATGCCACGGCGAATCGCGCGCGTGCGCGTGAAATACGCCTGCAGGAAATCGCCGTCGCCGTCGCGGATTGCCTTTTGCAGGGCGAACAGTTCTTCGGTAAAGCGGCCGAGGATTTCCAGGGTCGCCCCCCGGTTGTTCAGGAACACGTCGCGCCACATCACCGGATCCGAGGCCGCGATGCGGGTAAAATCGCGAAACCCGGCGGCCGAATACCTGATCACCTCGCGGTCGGTCACCCGCCGCAGGTCGTCGGCCACCCCGACCATCGTGTAGGCGATCAGATGCGGGGCATGGCTGGTGACCGCAAGCACCAGATCATGGTGATCGGCGTCCGTCATCTCGACCTGCGACCCCATCGCCCGCCACAGCGACGCCAGCCGGTCAACCGCCGCCCGGTCGGCTTCGGGCGTCGGCGTCAGCAGGCAGAACCGGCCCTCGAACAGCTCGGCAAACCCCGCGCGCGGGCCCGAGTGCTCGGTCCCCGCCAGCGGGTGGGCGGGGATGAAATGGACGCCTTCGGGGATGTGCGGGGCCACGGCCTCGATCACCGCGCGCTTGACCGAGCCCACATCGCTGACGGTTGCGCCCGGCTTCAGGTGGGGGGCGATCTGCCCGGCCACCGCCCCCATGGCGCCCACCGGCACCGCCAGAACCACCAGATCTGCGCCCGCGACGGCCTCGGCGGCGCTGTCCACCACCCGGTCCACCAACCCGATCTCGCGCGCGATCTGGCGGGTTTCGGCCGAGCGCGCCGTGCCCACGCTTTCCCCGGCCAGCCCGGCCCGGCGCATCGCCAGCGACATCGAGCCGGCGATGAGGCCCAGCCCCACCAGAGCCACGCGCTCGTAGATCACGCTCATCTGCGGGCCTCCCTGAACCGGACCACGGCATCCGCCACGCGCCGGCAGGCGGCCTCGTCGCCGATGGAGATGCGCAGGCAATCGGGCAGCTTGTAGCCGGCAACCCGGCGCACGATGATGCCCCGAGCCCTCAGGAAGGCATCGCAGGCTTCGGCCTCGGACCGGCTGGCGAAACGCGCCAGGATGAAATTGGTCTGCGACGGGTCCGACGGCACGCCCACAGAGGCCAGCTTCGCGGCCAGCCAGGCGCGCAGACGCGCGTTCTCGACCCGGCATCTTCGGGCATGGTCGCGGTCGCGCACGGCGGCCTCGGCGGTGACAAGCTGGGCCTGCGAAAGGTTGAACGGGCCGCGGATGCGGTTCAGCACGTCGATCACATGCGCCGGGCCATAGCCCCAGCCGATGCGCAGCCCGCCCAGCCCGTAAAGCTTGGAAAAGGTGCGCGTCATCACCACGTTTTCGCGCCTGTCGACAAGCTGCGCGCCGCCATCGAACCCCTCGACATACTCGGCATAGGCCCCGTCAAGCACCAGCAGCGTGCCTGCCGGCAACCCTTCGGCCAGCCGGGCGATCTCGGCGCCAGCGATCATGGTCCCGGTCGGGTTGGCCGGGTTGGCGACGAAGACCAGCCGGGTGCGCCCGGTGCAGGCGGCGAGGATCGCATCCACATCCACCACGCGCCGGCGCTCGGGCACCTCGACCGGCGTCGCCCCCGCCGCCAGCGCCGATATGCGATACATGGCAAAGCCGTGCTCGGTATGGATCACCTCGTCGCCGGGTCCGACATAGGCCTGGCACAAGAAGGCGATCACCTCGTCCGAGCCGGCGCCGCAGATGATCCGATCGGCATCCAGCCCGTGCACCTGCGCGATCGCCGCGCGCAGGGCGGCGTGGTCGCTCGACGGGTAGCGATGCAATACATGAACGGTGCGCGCGAAGGCCTCGCGGGCGGCATCTCCAGGGCCCGAGGGGTTTTCGTTGGACGAAAGCTTGATGACCTCGCCGACGCCCTCGACATGGCTTTCGCCGCCCACATAGGGGCTGATCTCCATGATCCCGGGTTGCGGGCGAACGGCCCGGGCTGCTGTTTCGTCCGTCGTCTGTCCCATCGGCAAAACCATAACTCCTGCAAGGCCTTGTGACCAGTGCCGAAGCCCCTGCTGCCAACGCTGGCCGGTTCTGGCCGCACAGGGGGAAAAGGCCGCACCCAACGAGGCGCGGCCTTGCTCGAAGGGTGTGAATCGGGTCAGTTCTGCGCGTAATATTCGATGACGAGATGCGGTTCCATCATCACCGGATAGGGCACATCGGACAGCGCCGGGGTGCGCAGGAAGGTTGCGGTCATCTTGGAATGATCCACCTCCAGATACTCCGGCACGTCGCGCTCGGGCAGTTGCACCGCCTCAAGCACCGTCGCCAGCTGCCGGGACCGTTCGCGCACCTCGATCACGTCGCCTTCCTTCACCCGGTACGAGGGGATGTTGACGCGCCGGCCGTTCACCTTGACATGGCCGTGGTTCACGAACTGGCGCGCAGCAAAGACCGTCGGCACGAACTTGGCGCGGTAGACCACCGCGTCCAGCCGGCGTTCCAGCAGGCCGATCAGGTTTTCGCCGGTGTCGCCGCGCTGGCGTTCGGCCTCGCGGAAGATGCGGCGGAACTGCTTTTCGGTCAGATCGCCGTAGTAGCCCTTCAGCTTCTGCTTGGCGCGCAGTTGCAGCCCGTAATCGGACATCTTGCCCTTGCGCCGCTGGCCGTGCTGGCCGGGGCCGTATTCGCGCCGGTTGACCGGGGATTTCGGACGCCCCCAGATGTTTTCGCCCATCCGGCGGTCGATCTTGTACTTGGCAGAGGTGCGTTTGGTCACCGTCTGATCTCCTTCTGATGCCCGTGCTTATGCCCGCGCGGGCGCTGACGAAGGGCGTTGTCCTCTGGCCGAAGCCCGACAGGCATCCCCTTGCGGGGGCCGCCAACACCAATGAAGAACCGGCCCGCGTGAGGGCCGGAACGAGCGTGCTTATACAGCCGCACGCGGCAGAGTCAATGCCCGCCGGACATCCCGTGGATCAACAGCGCCGCCTCGGCCCGGGTGAGGTTCCGGCGCGCCGGCGCCCCGTAGGACAGCGCATCGTGGAGCATGTCGGGAAACCGTTCGAGCAGGGCCGCACGCTGGTCGGCCGGGATATGGTCCAGCGAGGTGCCCGCCGGGTGGAAACTTTCGGTTTCGACCCCGTTCGCCCAGACCACCTGATGGCGGTCGAGCATCAGGTGCACATAGTCGAGCGAACGGCACCGCCGCATGGGGCGGATCGTGCTGTCGTTGACCAGATCGCGCGCGGCGACCAGAACCTCGGGCGTGCCGAACAGCTCCTGGGCGACCGGCCCCCTGACGAGAACGCGATGATCGGGCGAGACCACCAGTTCCGGCTCGGGGGCGTCCGGGCTCAGGACATGGGCGGCGATGCGGATCGGGCGCAGACAGCCCATGGCCCGCAGCCGCGCGCCGGTCACATGACGTCGCCCCACCCAGCGGATCGGCTGCGGGCCGCTGTCGCGCGTCTCGACCATGTCGCCTTCGCCAAGCGTTTCGACCGGGCGCGGACCGTCCGGGGTAGAGACAAGCGTTCCCGGCACGAAACAGACGGTGCCCGGCTCCTCGCCCGGGGGGGCCAGCAGTTCGGCCCCGACGGTCGCCGATATCACCCAGGTCTCGCGGCCCGCGGGCGGC
>JALSRF010000333.1 GCA_026984895.1 Paracoccaceae bacterium | reverse complement strand
GGTGGCCCTGCGCGAGGGGCGCAACCGCGAGATCAGGCGGGCGATGGAAGCGGTCGGCCTGCAGGTGAACCGGCTGATCCGCACTAGCTACGGGCCGTTTCGGCTTGGCACGCTCGGCCCCGGCGCGGTCAAGGAAGTCAGGCCGCGGGTGCTGCGCGACCAGCTTGGCCCGGGCGCGGCAGCGGCAGCGGCAGCGGCAGAGGCAGGGGCAGCGGCAGAGGCAGAGGCAAAGGCAGAGGCAGAGGCAAAGGCAGGAGCGCCACACCCGAAACCGCCCCCGAAACCGCGTCTCAAGCCGAAGCGACAGCGCAAGACGCCGCGCACGAGGCGCTGACGGGGAATTCCCGGCAAAGCTTGGCCTTGCCCCGGTCATGCCGGCTGTGTTTTCCTTCCCGCCAACGCCACGCCAAAACACGCCAAACGACGAAAGGCCCGCCATGACCGACCTTTTCACGCTGACCAACCTGGGCCACCTTCTGGTGCTGATCTTCCTGCAGGCGGTGCTGGGGTTTGACAACCTTCTCTACATCTCCATCGAAAGCCAGCGCGCGCCCGCGCACAGCCGCAGATCGGTGCGCTTCTGGGGCATCATCATCGCCGTCGTGCTGCGCATCGGGCTGCTGTTCGTGATGATCAGGCTGATCGAGGCGCTGAGCCAGCCGTTCTACGTTTTCGACATTCCCGGCGTGATCGAGGGCGGCGTGAACTTCGCCACGCTGGTGTTTGTCTTCGGCGGGGCGTTCATCATGTTCACCGCGGTCAAGGAAATCGCCCACATGCTGAGCGTGGACGACCTCGACACCTCGTTCGGCCAGCACAATGCCAGGCCGGCGGCGATGGTGACGGCGACAATCGTCGTCATGAACCTGGTGTTCAGTTTCGATTCGATCCTGTCCGCCCTCGCCATCACCAGGGTGTTCCTGGTGCTGGCAACGGCCATCGTCATTTCGGGCATCGCCATGCTGGCCCTGGCCGAAGGGGTCACCGCCTTTCTGGAAAAGAACCGCATGTACGAGGTGCTGGGCCTGTTCATCCTGCTGATCGTGGGCGTGGTGCTGCTGGGAGAGGCCGGCCCGGCGGCGGCCCATGCGATGCACGACGATTCTCTGAAAATCAGCCTTTTCAGCTACGAGATCGTGCCGATGTCGAAATCCACGTTCTATTTCTCGATCGCGGTTCTGGTGCTGGTCGAGGTGGTGCAAAGCGGCTACTCGCGCAAGCTGTCCGCCGCCAGTGCGGCCCGGCGCAAGGAGCAAAGACAAGCCCGGTAGCGCCGCCATGGCGCAGGGTCTATAAGGGGAACGGTGCGACGTTGACATGGTCACAGGGTAACGGGGGCAAAGGTGGGCACGGACGGATTGCAGAAACTGGCGTTTTTCCTTCTGGTCGCGACACTGCTTTACGTCGCCGTCACGGGGGGGGCGTGATGGCCCGGCATTTCGGTGGAAAATACAGCCCGCCAGCCACGGATGCGGGCACAAACGCGGGCACGGGCACAAACCCGGGCACAAACCCGGGCACGGGCACAAACGCAGGCACAGCGGTGCAGAAGGACCCGTGGCGCGGCAAGCGCCGCACAAGGGCGGGGGCGCGGGTCAACGCCCTGTTCCTGGCCCCGCTGCCGCTGGCGGTGCGCGCGTTTTTCCGGCCGCCCGGCGCCCTGGCGCTGATGCTGGGCGGGCTGGGCCTGCTGCTTCTGGCCGCCTGGCTCACGCGCGAGGGAATCCTGGCGCAAGAGGCCTACGAGGCGCGCAAGGTAGCGCGCCGCCCGGCCTTCCCGCGCAAGATATTCGCCTCGGTCCTGACTGGCGCCGGGCTTCTTGCGGCGGTTGTCGCCTCGGGCGGGTCCATGACGAATGCGGCGATATTCGCGCTGCTGGGGGCGGTGCTGCATGGCCTTGCCTTCGGGCCTGATCCGCTGCGCGACAAGGGCATGGACGGGATCGACACCTTTCAGCAGGATCGCGTGGCGCGCGCGGTGGACGAGGCGGAAAAGCACCTTGCCGCCATGCACGCGGCCATTGCGCGCGCCGGCGACCGGAAACTGGAGGCGCGCGTGGAACGCTTCGAAGCCACCGCGCGCGACATGTTCCGCACGGTCGAGGACGATCCGCGCGACCTGACCAGCGCGCGGCGCTACCTGGGCGTCTACCTGCTGGGCGCGCGCGATGCGACGATCAGGTTCGCCGATCTCTACGCGCGCAGCCGGGACGCCGGGGCGCGTGCCGATTACGAGGCCTTTCTGGACGACCTGGAAGCCAATTTTGCCACCCGCACCCGCACATTGCTGCTGGACGAGCGCAATGACATGAACGTTGAAATCGAAGTCCTGCGCGAACGCCTGGAACGCGAAGGCGTGCACATGCGCACCTTGTTGAAAACGGAGGGGAATACATGAGTAACGATCGACGCGGCAAGACAAACGCCGGCCTGGAAATGCTGGAGGATGTCACCGCAGTGCAACTGAAAGAGCCCCCGCAGGCGCTTGTCCCGCTGGCCGAGGCCGATCAGCCGGTGGCCGAGGAAATCCGGCGGCGCATGGACGAAATCGACATGGGCAACACCAATTCGATCATCGCCTTCGGTTCGGCCGCGCAGGCCGAACTGCAGCAGATCAGCCAGTCGATGCTGCAGGACGTGCGCAACAAGGACGTGGGCCCCGCCGGCGACAGCCTGCGCGAAATCGTGACCACGATTCGCGGGTTCTCGATCAGCGAACTCGACGTGCGCCGCAAGCGCAGCTGGTGGGAAAGGCTGCTCGGCCGCGCCGCCCCCTTCGCCAGGTTCGTCGCCCGCTACGAAACCGTGCAGAAACAGATCGACAAGGTCACCGACAACCTGATGACCCACGAGCACAAGCTGCTCAAGGACATCAAGTCCCTGGACAAACTCTATGAAAAGACGCTGGAATTCTACGACGAACTGGCGCTTTACATCGTCGCCGGAGAAGAAAAGCTGAAAGAGCTGGACGAACGCACCATCCCCGAACTGGCCGCCGCCGTGAAGGCCGCGCCCGAGGACAAGGGCGTGATCCGGGCACAGGAATTGCGCGACCTGCGCGCGGCGCGCGACGACCTGGAACGCCGGGTGCACGACCTGAAGCTGACGCGCCAGGTGACGATGCAGTCGCTGCCCTCGATCCGGCTGGTGCAGGAAAACGACAAGTCGCTGGTGACCAAGATCAACTCGACAATGGTCAACACCATCCCGCTGTGGGAAACGCAGCTGGCCCAGGCGGTGACCATCCAGCGGTCCAGCGAAGCGGCCAGGGCGGTGAAAGAGGCCAGCGACCTGACCAACGAACTGCTGACCTCGAATGCCGAAAACCTGCGCCAGGCCAACCGCGCCGTGCGCCAGGAAATGGAACGCGGCGTGTTCGATATCGCGGCGGTGAAAAAAGCCAATGCCGACCTGATCGCCACCATCGAGGAAAGCCTGGCCATCGCCGACGAAGGCAAGCGCAAACGCGCCGAGGCCGAACAGGAACTGAAAAAGATGGAAGGCGAGTTGCGCGAAACCCTGGCCTCGGCGCGCGCGCGCGCCGACGGCACCGGCGACAACCTGGGCACGGCAACGCAGGACGGCTGAGCGCAGCATGAGCGTCGCGCGACGCATATCTTCGCACGGGCCGGCCCGGCGCCCGCCTGCGCATCCGCACCCGCATCGCGCGGCGGCGGCGGCGGCGCTGCCGCTGTTGCCGCAATTGCCGTTGTTGGCGTTGTTGCCGCTGCTGGCATTGCTCGTGCTGGCCGCCTGCGCCAGCGCCACGCGCCCGACAACGGTCCCCGTGGCGCGACCGCCCGGCATCGAAAGGGCCGCGCCCGTCTCCGCGGCCAGCGCAGCGCTGGCCCGGTACTACCGCCGGGTCGAGAACAGTTTCCTGGCCCAGGGTCTGCTGCGCGATGACGGCGGCGGGCCGGATGTCCCGTTTTCGCGCCGCGATCTGGTGGACGATTTCATCCGCATCGCCCTTTACGACGAATACCTCGTGCGCGGCGGCCGGGTGATTGCCAGCCAGACCCCGAGCACGCTGCACAGATGGGCCTCGCCGATCCGCATGCAACTGCACTTCGGGCGCACCATCACGCCCGCGCGCCGCCAGGCCGACCGCGATCAGATCCGCAGATTCACCCAGCGGCTGACCCGGCTGACCGGCATTCCCATCCGCCTCATCGGCGCCGATGCGCCAGAGCCGAACTTTCATGTCTTCATCGTGAATGAAGACGAGCGGCGACAGCTTGCCCGCACGCTGGACACGCTCGTTCCCGGGATCGGCCCCGGCCCGATGCGCGCGTTGAGCGAGATGGAGCGTTCCACATTCTGCCTGGTCTTTGCCATCGACCCGGACGGCGACGCCATCTACAACCAGGCGGTAGCGCTGATCCGCGCCGAACACCCCGAACGCATGCGCCGGGCCTGCATCCACGAGGAGCTCGCCCAGGCCATGGGCCTGCCGAACGACAGCCCCCGCGCGCGGCCTTCGATCTTCAACGACGACGAGGAATTTGCCCTGCTGACCACCCATGACGAGCTGCTTTTGCGTATGCTTTACGATCCGCGCATGCACCCCGGCATGGACGCAACCGCCGCCCGCGAGGTGGCCCGCACAATCGCCGGCGAACTGCTGGACGGGCAAGGCTGACACAACGAAAGTAACGGAGAAACAAATGGGTATTCTGGATTTCCTGACCGGCGAGTTCATCGATGTCATCCACTGGGTCGATGACACCCACGACACCCTGGTCTGGCGTTTCGAGCGCGAAGGCCACGCCATCAAGTACGGCGCCAAGCTGACCGTGCGCGAAGGCCAGGCGGCGGTGTTCGTGCACGAAGGCCAGCTGGCCGACGTGTTCACCCCCGGGCTCTACCTTCTGGAAACCAACAACATGCCGATCCTGACCACGCTGCAGCATTGGGATCACGGCTTCAAGTCGCCATTCAAATCGGAAATCTACTTTGTCAACACCACCCGGTTTTCCGACCTGAAATGGGGCACCAGGAACCCGATCATTCTGCGCGACCCCGAGTTCGGCCCCACCCGGATCCGCGCCTACGGCACCTACACCATCAAGGTCACCGACCCGGCCGTGTTCCTGCGCGAGATCGTGGGCACCGACGGCGAATTCACCATGGACGAGATCAGCTACCAGATCCGCAACATCATCGTGCAGGAAGTCGCGCGCGTGATCGCCTCTTCCGGCATCCCGGTGCTGGACATGGCCGCCAATACCGCCGACCTGGGAAAGCTGGTGTCGGCGCAAATCTTGGGCACGCTGGCGCAATACGGGCTGACCATGCCGGAACTCTACATCGAGAACATCTCGCTGCCGCCGGCGGTGGAAGAGGCGCTGGACAAGCGCACCTCGATGGGGCTGGCGGGCGACCTGGGAAAGTTCACCCGGTATTCGGCCGCCGAGGCGATGACCGCAGCCGCACGCAACCCGGCAGGCGGGGGCGGCATGGGCGCCGGGCTGGGCCTGGGAATGGGCATGGCCATGGCCGGCCAGATCGCCCGGCCCGGCCCCTGGGGCGGCGCCCCGAGCCCCGCACAAGCCCCGCAGCCGCAAGCCCCCGCCGCCGCGGCCCCGCCGCCGCCGCCGGTGGAAAAGGTCTGGCACCTGGCCGAAAATGGCAAAACCCGCGGTCCCTATTCGCGCGCCACCCTGGGGCGCATGGCAGCCGATGGCAGTCTGGGCCGCGATACATTTGTCTGGACACCGGGCCAGGATGGCTGGCTCAAGGCCGAAGAGGTCGCCGAACTGGCCCAGCTTTTCACCATCCTGCCGCCGCCGCCGCCGGCAGGCTGACCGGCACCACGTTTCTTCTGTCCTGAAATATCCCCGCCGGAGGCATTGAATCTTGAGCGAATCGCCGCCACCCCCGCCGCGCGCTTCGCAGGATGACAAACCTGCCGAACACCGTTTCCCCTGCGACCGGTGCGGCGCCGACCTGCGATTCGATCCCCCGTCCGGCAACCTGGTCTGCGACTTTTGCGGCAACACCAGCGACATCGGCCACACGGACGGCGCGCGGATCGCGCTGCGCGAACTGGACTTTCGTTCTGCGCTGGCCCGGTCTCTGCCCGAAGCCGAAACCGAGCAAACCCGCGCCGTCACCTGCACCAACTGCGGCGCGGTGTTCGAATTCGATCCGAATGTCCACGCCGCCGAATGCCCGTTTTGCGCCACCCCGATCGTCACCGATACCGGCGCGCAGCGCAGGATCAGGCCGCGCGGCGTCCTGCCCTTCGCGCTCAGCGAAAAGGACGCGCACAAGGCCATGGCCGACTGGCTCGGCCGGCTCTGGTTCGCGCCGGGCGGGCTGAAGAAATACGCGCGCAAGGGGCGGCGGCTTCAGGGCATGTATGTTCCCTACTGGACCTTCGATGCCGACACCCGGAGCAGCTATCGCGGCGAAAGGGGGACCGTCTACTACGTCACCAGAACCGTGCGCCAGAACGGGCGCGACGTGCAACGGCGCGAACAGCGAATCCGCTGGCACGCGGTCTCGGGGCGCGTGGCGCGCTGGTTCGACGACGTGCTGGTGCTGGCATCGACGTCGCTGCCGAAACGCCATACCGATGCGCTCGAGCCCTGGGACCTGGCGGAACTGGAACCCTACCGGCCCGAATTCCTCGCCGGGTTCCGCGCCGAAAGCTATACCGTCGAACTGGAACAGGGCTACGAACAGGCGCGCGAGAAGATGGACCGGGTGATCCGGCGCGACGTGCGCTTCGACATCGGCGGCGACCGGCAGCGCATCCACGAGATCCGCACCCGGGTCGGCGATGTGACCTTCAAGCACATCCTGCTGCCGGTGTGGCTGGCGGCCTACCGGTATCGCGGGAAAAGCTATCGCTTCGTGGTGAACGGACGCACCGGGCGCGTGCAGGGGCAACGGCCGTGGTCCGCATGGAAGATCGCCTTTGCCGTGATCGCCCTGGCACTGGTTGCCGGCGCGCTGGGCTATGTTCTGGCCCGCCAGCAGGGTTAGGCCGCGGGCGCGGCGCATGCCAGCTTCGCCCGGCGCGCGCAGGCCGCGCCGATGCCGGTGGGGCGCCGGTGCGGTGCGCTGGCGATTTGCGCCAATCCGTCACTCGCCAATCCGTCACCCGAAGCCCGCGCCCCGCACGGCAAGACGCCCCGGGCAGGGCGGTGTGTGGCGCGCCGGGCGATGTGCCGGGCGCGCCGTCGGCGCCGTGTCAGCCCCTGGAAATGGCAATCTTGCGTGCGCCGCGCCCGTTGTCGGCCCTGATCCGGCCCACATGGATGTTCAGCACGCCGTCGCGCAGATCGGCGCTGACCTTTTCGGGGTCCGCATCCTCGGGCAGGCGGAAGCTGCGCGAGAAGGCGCCATACTGGCGTTCCGAGAAATACCAGGTATCGCCGCTTTCCTCGCGCTGGGATTTCTTTTCGCCGCGCACGGTCAGCACGCCGCCTTCCACCAGCACGTCGATGTCATCCTCGCCCACGCCGGGAAGCTCGACCGAGATTTCGTAGCCATCCCTGGCCGAGGCGGCCTCGGACGCCGGTGCAAGCCAGTCGTGCAGCTTGTTGCCCAGGTATTGAAACGGAGCCATGACCTGCGGCCAAAGTCCGCTGGCAAGCGTTTTCTCAACCATGTCTGTCCTCCTTCTTTCCTTCAACTTCCCTTTCCCTTCCATTTAGGTCAGTTTCGGGCCGATTTAAGAGGCCGCGGCCGGAGAAAAGAAGGAGGCGATTGCCATGATCCTGACCTGTGGAGAGGCGCTGATCGACATGCTGCCGCGCACGGGGGCCGCGGGCGAGGAGCTGCTGTTGCCGACCCCGGGCGGCGCCGTCTTCAACACCGCCATCGCGCTTGGCCGGCTTGGCGCGCGGGTGGGCTTTTTCAGCGGCCTTTCGACCGACATGTTCGGCCGGATGCTGGCGCGCGCGCTGGCGCGCGCCGGGGTGGACTGCCGCCTGCTGATCCGCAGCCCCCGCCCCACCACCCTGGCCTTCGTGGAGCTGGTGGAGGGGCAGGCGCACTATGCCTTCTACGATGAAAACACCGCCGGGCGGATGCTGCGCCCGGACGATCTGCCGGCCCTGCCCGAAAACGTCCGGGCGCTGTTCTTCGGGGGGATATCGCTGGTTGCCACCCCCTGTGCGCAGGCCTACGAAACGCTGATGCAGCGCGCCCGCGCGGCCGGACGCATCACCATGCTTGACCCCAATATCCGCCCCGGTTTCATCGACGAGCCGGCGCCCTATCGCGCCCGCATCGAACGGATGCTGGCCCTTGCCGATATCGTGAAGCTCTCGGACGAGGACATCGCCTGGCTGATGGGACCGGGCGATGCGCTGGCGCAGGCCCGTAGCCTGGTGGGCGACAGCGACAGGATCGTGTTTCTGACCGAGGGCGCGCGCGGCGCCCATGCCCTCACGCGTCGCCATTCGGTTTTCGCCCCCGCCCCGAAAGCCCGGGTGGTCGATACGGTGGGCGCGGGCGACACCTTCAACGCTGGGGTCCTGGCCGCGCTCCAGCAGGCCGGCGCGCTGGCGCAGGGGCGAAGCGGCGCGCCCGGCCAGCTTGACAAGGACACGCTTGGCGCGGCGCTGTCGCTGGGCACAAGGGCCGCGGCCCGCAGCGTGGAGCGCGCCGGCGCCAACCCGCCCACGCGCGAGGAACTGTAATGCGCGCCCTCGTGCAGCGCGTTGCGCGCGCCTCGGTCCAGATCGAGAACGCCTGCGTCGCCGAGATCGGACCGGGGCTGCTGATCCTGCTGTGCGCCATGCGCTGCGACACCCCGGCACAGGCCGAACGTCTGGCGGGCAAGATCGCCCGGCTGCGGATATTCGCCGATGAAACGGGGAAGATGAACCGTTCGCTTTGCGACAGCGGCGGCGGCGCGCTGGTCGTCAGCCAGTTCACCCTGGCGGCGGACACCTCGCGCGGGAACCGGCCCGGGTTCTCCGCGGCCGCCCCGCCCGAGGAGGGACGCGCCCTTTACGAGCACTTCGCGCGCGCCCTCGCCGCCGAGGGGATCCCGACCAGGACCGGCGTCTTTGGCGCCGACATGGCGGTGTCGCTGGTCAATGACGGCCCGGTGACGATCTGGCTGGATACACAGGCCTGACCCGGCCGAGCCGCCCCGGCCGGCACCCGCGCGCCGCACTGGCCCGCCCCCGCATTCGCCCGCCCCCGCATTCGCCCGCGCGCCGGCCCTCACGAGGTGCGGGCCAGAAGGCTTGCGTTGCCGCCCGCGGCGGTGGTGTCCACGCAGACATGGCGTTCAAGCTGGCACAGGGCATCGAAATGACGCGCGCAGATCAGCGGCAGGATCGCGCCCGGTCGCGCGGCCAGGGCCTGGCGCGCGGCGCGCAGGTCGGCGTCGTCGCTCCACAACACCGCGCCGGCGATCCCCGCCAGGCGGGTCAACGCGCTGCGCTCCAGCACCCCGTCAACCGCATTCGGCGCGCGCACGCCCGGCGCGACGATCACGGCCGCGCAGCCGTTGCGAAGCACGATTTCGGCCTGGGCCTGCGCGTCTTCGGCATGGGCGCCCAGGCACAGGATCACCCCGCGCCCGTATCCCGACAGCCGGTTGCTTTCGCCGGTCGGCCCCGGCAACGAACGACACCACAGCGGCCCGCTTTCGGGGCGGGCGGCATCGAGCCGGGCGGCGGCGGCACTGACAAGGCGCTGCACCTCGGCCTCGTCCGCCGGCCTTTCGTCAGGCGGCGCCCCGCCCGGGGCGGCTGGCGAGGGCAGGCGCCGCGCCGCCATGTCCCGGGTGAAGCGTTCCACATAGGCCGGTCCGCCGGCCTTGGGCCCGGTGCCAGACAGCCCCTCGCCGCCGAAAGGCTGGCTGGAGACGACGGCGCCGATCTGGTTGCGGTTGACGTAGATGTTGCCCACCTTGAGACGGGCGGTCACGGCTTCGATACGGTCGTCGATACGCGAATGCATCCCGAAGGTCAGCCCGAAACCGCGCGCGTTGATGGCCTCGACCACCTTGCCGATTTCGCCGGCTTCGAAACTTGCCAGGTGCAGCACCGGGCCGAAAACCTCGTGCGCGATCTCGCCGATGCCGCCGACGCGGATCACCGCCGGCCCCAGGAAATGACCGCGCGACGGGGCAGCGATCTGTTTCAGCAGCCGGCCCTCGGCGCGCGCGCGCTCGATATGGCGGGCGATCGAGGCGCGTGCCTTCGCATCGATGATCGGGCCGACATCCGTTTCGACGTCCCAGGGATCGCCCAGCAAGAGCTGGTCC
>JALSRF010000332.1 GCA_026984895.1 Paracoccaceae bacterium | reverse complement strand
CTGCCGATCAGCACGTCATCGCCGCCATTGCCGCTGAGCACGTCGTCAAGGGTGGTGCCCACCAGCACGTTGTCGGCGGCATTGCCCACCTGCACCTGCCCGCCGCCGCCTGTTCCGCCGCCCAGAACCATGGCCGGGCGGTCCACGTTGAACGGGTTGTGCGCGGTGAGATCGGCCAGCGACAGCGGATTGCCGTCGCTCGAATTGATGGTGAGCGTCTCGCCCTGAAACGAGAGTCTGGCGCCCAGAGATGTCGCCACATAACCCAGCGAACCGGGATCGTGCAGCAGCGGGTAGAGCGACAGGTCCAGGGCATCGACGCCGCGCTGAAAATCCTGGATGGTGTCATCCTGCCCGTCGGGCACCAGCATGAAGGTGTCGGCCCCGCCTCCGCCGTTCATCACGTCAGAACCGGCGCCGTCCTGCAGGATGTCCGCGCCGGCCCCGCCATTGATGATGTCGTTGCCGCTGCCGGCGAGGATGACGTCGTCGCCGCCGGTTCCGGCCAGCGTGTCGGGCGCCGACGTGCCGATGATCTTGCTGCCAAGGGTGGAAAGGTCCCACGAAAACCGCGTCAGCCCGGTTTCGTTGGAGGAGGCGAGGAAGATGTCGAGCGACGAACCGTTCTGGCTCATCGAAATGGCGGTGACGTTGTTCAGCGTCGTGAGCGCGGTATCGGCGATGGTTGCCAGCTGGTGCAGTCGCCCATCCGGCAGCAGGCGGAACAGGGAGAACCCGTCGTCGGAGCCGGCCGCGGCCACGAAGACCGCATCGCCCACCGATGCGGTTTCGACAACGGATGCATTCGCAAACCGGGTGTTCAGATCGTCCAGGATATGGTCCACCGGGCTCAGCGAGCCGTCCGCCTCCAGGCGCAGCACGCTCAGCGAATGGGTGCCGGCGCTTGCGGTCACGATATAGGGCTGCCCTTCAAGCGTGACCGGCGCAATGTCGGTGGGCGTGGCGATGCCCAGCCCGTCCGGCGCGCCGAAGCCGGCAATGTCGCTCAGCGTTCCGCCGGGGTTCAGCCGGTAGCTTTCCAGTGCGTCGGTCGTGGTCGAGGCGGCGACGATCCAGTGCGCGCCGTATGCGGAAATCGCGGCAAGGTCCGAAATCTGCCCCACCGCGGGGTCGGGGGGCGGGGAAATGGTGCCGTAGCCGCCGCCGGACTGCTGCTGGAAGGTCATCAGCCCCGGCCCGCCGGCAATGCTGGAAACCAGGAAGCCGTGGCCGCCCACATCGGCCGCGACAAGCGCCACCTGATCGGACGCCTGGCCCGAATTCAGCGCCGTCAGATCCTGCGCATCGACCAGGGCATCGCCGCCCAGGGCGGTGACGCCGCCCAGCCGCGCGTTCGACAGGTTCAGCGTGGTCGTGCCGTAGTTCAGCGCGCTGAACCCGTCTGTCGCGGCGCCAAGAAAGCTCTGGCCGGAAAAGCTGGCCGAACCGGAAATGTCGAAATCCATCAGTCGGGCCGAGGCGCCATAGCCGGCAAATACCGTCAGCACCCGACCGGAAGGGCCGGCCGCCACGGACAGATCGTGGATGTCCGCCCCGTAGGCGGAAAACGGAGAAATGACCGTCTCGACAAACGACAGACCTGACATCGCACGCTTTCTGCGGCCGCCCAGCGCAGCCTGTGCCCAGTCTGGGGTGCACCGGTTAACACAACCTTCACGCCGGCGCTCGGCGCAGGGCGAAAAGCATGAAATTCGATGGAAACGGTTAACCTTTTGTCAAGGTGTCGGCCGCAGCCAGTTCGCCCGCGCGCCGCGCCACCTCTTGCGCAGGTGCGCAGGCGCGCCGGGTTTTCAGCGAAACGTGGATCAGAAGCTGCTCGGCCTCGGCCAGCAGCGTGCCGTCTTCGGCCAGCATCCGGTGGGCAAGGCGCAGTTTCTTGCCGGCGCCTTCCAGCACCCGGGTTTCGACGTGGATCATCTGGCCCGCGCGGGTTTCGGCGCGGAACTGGATGTGGATGTCCACGGTGAAATAGCTGAGGCCCCGCGCGATATAGTCGGCATCCGCCCCGATCATGATCATCACCTCGTCGGCGGCGTCGGAAAACACCTGGCCATAGCGGCTTTCGTTCATGTGGCCGTTGTAGTCGGTCCAGTCGATGGGGACCACGCGGCGCACGGTGATCAGCGGCGCGGGCGTGGCGGTGCGCGCGGGCCGGAGCCTGGCC
>JALSRF010000331.1 GCA_026984895.1 Paracoccaceae bacterium | reverse complement strand
GATGGCGAGCCCGACGCGCGATCCGGTCTGGCGATCCGGGGTGTCGGGCCGGGCCGGGGCGATGGCGCGGCGGATTTGATGCCCGCGCGCCGCGGATGTCCGCGCCCAGTCCCCAGTCCCCAGTCCCCAGTCCGCTGTCCCCTTGCGGCGGCGCCGGGTTTCACGTCGTTGCGTCCGGGCGCAGTTCGGCGACGAAATCGTAGATGTCCGAGCGATAGGTGCCCCGGGTGAATTCGACCGGCCGCCCGTTGGCCAGATAGCCGGCGCGCTCGATCTTCAGGACCGCGCTGCCCTCGGGCAGGTTGAGCAGCTCCGCCTCGCGCGCGGCCAGGTTGCAGGCCCCGATCCGCTGCACCGCGCGCACCGGGGTGTGGCCGGAGTTGCGCAGCACCGAATAAAGCGAGGTGGTCACCGTGTCGGGCGCGGGCAGAAGCTCTTCGGGGACCGAGGAGCATTCGATCGCCATCGGCTGGCCATCGGCGGAACGCAGCCTTTCGATGCGCGCAACGCGCTCGGATGGCGACAGCCCCAGGGACATGGTTTCATCGGGCGTCGGCATGAACAGGCCGGCGTTCAGGATCAGGCTGGACGACGCCTTGCCGCGGCGCTGCATGTATTCGGTAAAGGAGGTGAGCGTTGACAGCGAATGTTCCAGCCTGGGCCCGGGGCCGCGCACGAACGAGCCCGCGCCGCGCCGCTGCCGCACCAGCCCGTCGCGCACCAGCCGGGCCAGGGCCTTGCGCACGGTCACGCGGCTGACACCGGCCAGTTCGGCCAGGGCGCGCTCGGAGGGAAGCAGGGTCTCCGGGCCCAGCCGTCCGCTTGCAATGGCATCGCCGATATGGCTGCACAGCTGCAGGTAGCGCGGCCCGCGGCCGGGGCGGAACCAGTTGTGCGCTGCAAAGAAGCTGTCCTGGCCATGAACTGTCATCGGGAATCGCCGTCCTGAATGGTATTATTAGATAATACCAAAATAGCGCGACAGAGAAAAGAAGCCGTGGGGCGTCTCAACCTTACGGGTCAAGTCACCACGTCACACCGGAAAATGTGAGGGGCCATGCGTTTTCCGGTATTGTTTTCGGTATTGTTTTTGGCGGCAAAAAGGTATCAGATTGGCGCTGTAAAGCGGCAGATTCGCGCTCTGGCCCTCGGCTGGCCCTCGGTTGGCCAGGGGCCGGCAAGCGGGCGGCAGGGGCGCGGCAAGGGGCCGGCACGGGACCGGCACGGGACCGGCACGGGGCGCAAGGTCCGGGTGGCGCATGAATGGCGCACGGGTGCAACACGGGCGCGGCGCGGGCGGGTGCAGCGGGGCCGCCGGGGGCCCGCGCCCGGGAGCACTCGGCCCCCGGGCGACGCCGGGATCGGGTTTCGTGCGGTGCCCTCGCGCAGGCGCTGCCGGTGATCGGGGCGGGCGGATCAGGGCGCGCGGCCCGCGCGGTCGGGCGGGAACGGCACAATGCCATGGCTTTGGAAGGACGAAGAAAGTGACCATGAAACCGGAGGAGGCGCCGGGCCGGCTGATGGCCCGCGAAATGGCCGAGGCATGCGCGGTGTTCGCGCGCGCGGCCGGGGCCGATCATCGCGGCGCGCTGGAAGGGCTGGGGCTGGCGCAACGGCGGGCCTTTTACACCGTCGCGCGCGGCTCTTCCGATGCCGCGGCGCTGATCCTGGCCTACGAGATGATGCGCGAACTCGGCCGGCCGGTCACCAGCCTGCCGCCCTCGGTGTTCTCGCTTGGCGGCGGGGTGGCGATGGAACAGGCGGCCGCGCTGGTGATTTCGCAATCCGGGGCAAGCGAAGACCTGGTGCGTTCGGCGCGCGGCATCGCCCGGCGCGGCGGCGCGGTCGTTGCCATCACCAACCAGCCCGGCTCGGCTGTCGAGGCCGCGGCCCGGGTGACGCTGCCCATCGGAGCCGGGCCGGAACGCTCGGTGCCCGCGACCAAGACGGTTGTCGGTTCGGTGGCGGCGGGCCTTGCCCTGCTGGGCGCGCTTCGGCCGGAGTACCGGGCGCGTGCGCGCGACGCTGCGCGCCTGTTCGCGCAGGCCGGCCGCCCCGAGCACCCGCAGGCGCGCGAAATCGGCGCCGCCCTGCTGCGCGCGCAGCATGTCTATGTCATCGGGCGCGATGCCGGTTTTGGCGCGGCTCAGGAGGTGGCGCTGAAGCTCAAGGAATGCTGCGCCCTCCATGCCGAGGCCT
>JALSRF010000330.1 GCA_026984895.1 Paracoccaceae bacterium | reverse complement strand
GGGCTTGCCACGCCGGCACCGGCTGACGGCCCCAACCACCTGGAGGGCGCGGCCTCGCCCTATCTGCTGCAACATGTGAACAATCCGGTTGACTGGTATCCCTGGGGCCCCGAAGCGCTGAAAAAGGCGCGCGACGAAGGCAAGATGATCCTTGTCTCGATCGGCTATGCCTCGTGCCACTGGTGCCATGTGATGCGCCGCGAAAGCTTCGAGAACGACGCCATCGCCGAGATCCTCAACCGGAACTTCGTGTCGATCAAGATCGACCGCGAACGCCGACCGGACCTGGACGCGCAGTTCATGCTGGCAACCGAAACCCTGACCGGCGCCGGCGGGTGGCCCAACAACGTGTTCCTGACCCCCGAGGGCAAGCCGGTGTTCGCGGGCACCTATTTTCCGCCCGAAGGGTTCCGACGCCTGCTGGAACAGCTGGCCGCGCTGTGGCGCGAGAACCCCGATGCCCTGCGCGCGCGCGCAGACGAGATCGCGCAGGCGCTCGGCGGCTCTCTCGGCGGCTCTCTCGGCGGCTCTCTTTCGCGTCCCCCCGAGGCCGCCCCGATCAGCGCCGCGGCCCTTTCGGATGCGCTGGCGCCGGTGCTCGACAGGCTCGACCCGTTCAATGGCGGGCTGGGAGACGGCGCCAAGTTCCCGCGCGAACCCCTGTTCCTGTTCCTGCTGGACGAGGCCGAGCGCACCCATGACCGCAGACTGCTGGCCGCCGTGCAGGACGAACTGGACGGGATGATCCGTGGCGGCATCCACGACCAGGTTGGCGGCGGCTTTCACCGCTATACGGTGGATCCGGGCTGGCAGGTGCCGCATTTCGAAAAGATGCTCTACACGCAGGCGCTTACCGGGCGGCTCCTGCTGCGCGCGTGGCGGATCAGCGGCAAACCCGCCTATCGGCGCGCCGCACGACGAACCCTGGCCTATGTCCTGCGCGATCTGCGCGCGCCGGGCGGTGCGTTCTACGCGGCACAGGACGCGGATTCCCGGGCCCCTTCGGGACGCCACGAGGAGGGTGCGTTCTACCTCTGGAGCGCCGCCGAACTTGCCGCCGCCAGCCCCGACGGAGCGCGCCTGGCCGCGCTGTTCCAGATCGGCGACGACGGCGGGCTCGATGACGGAATCATGGTGATGGGCGACGATGCGCCGGCCCTTGCCGCGCGCATGAACATGGACGAGGCAACCTTCCATGCCTGGCTGGATGCGCGCCTCGAACGGCTGCGCCGGCTGCGCGACGGCCGCCCCCATCCGGCCACCGACACGAAGATCCTGATGGGCTGGAACGGGGCCATGATCGCCACCCTCGCCGAGGCCTCGGGCACGCTTGACGATCCCTCCTTTCTTGCGGCCGCACGCCGGGCCGCGCGCTTCGTTCTCGCGCATTTCGCGCGGGCGGACGGCGGCTATGCGCGCAGCCTGTTCCGGGGCCGGCCGGGCGGGGCTGCCACGCTTGAAGACCTTGCCGCCTTCGGCCTGGGGCTGATCGCGCTCCACGACCATGCGCGCGACCGGGCCGAGGCGCGGCGCTGGCTCGATGCGGCGCGCAACATGGCCGATGCGATCCTGGCGGATTTCGGTTCGCCCGATACCGGGTTCCGCATGAGCGCCGTCCCCGAGGGCTTCAGCCCGGTGATCACCGTGGAAGACCGCGAAATGCCCTCTGGAAACGCCCTGGCGCTGCGCCTGTTCACGGCGCTGAAAAACCGCATGCAGGCGGCCGATCTGGACATTGCCGCGCATCACCTGGCCCGCGCGCTGAGCGCGCACGCGCTGGCCGACCCGACCGAAGCGGCGGCCTTTCTTCAGGCCGACCGGACACTTGAGGACGGCCAGACCGGAGACATCCGGTTTGTGGCCGCCGGCGCTGTTCGTGTCGCCCTGGCCCCGGCCGCGCCCGGGCAGCTGCGCCTGAAACTGAACGTGGCGCCGGGCTGGCACATCAACGCCCACGAACCGCTGGAAGACGACTTCATCCCCACCGATCTGCGGGTCGGCCGGACAGAGCTGCCCGCTGCCGCCTACCCGAAGGCGCGGATCGTATCGCTGGGATTCAACCCCGCTCCTCTGGCCATATACGAAGGTGCGTTCGTTCTCGAGGCCGCGCGCGCCCCGGACGATACCGAAGCGGTGCTGACGCTGCAGGCCTGCAACGACGAAGTCTGCCTTGCGCCGCAGGAACTGCGCTTCGGCCTCTGGTGA
>JALSRF010000329.1 GCA_026984895.1 Paracoccaceae bacterium | reverse complement strand
GCGCCTTCATCATCGATCTGCCCGAACTTGGCGGGCGCAGGCTGCTGGAAGGGATGGGCATGGATGTGCATGCGCTGTGCGCCTTCGAAGGCGCGTGACGGTATCGGCAACAGGAACGCGCCCCCCCCTGTTCGCGCCGGTGACGGCGCCAGCACCACGGACTCCAGCCCATGCGACAGCCCGGCCGCCGGCCGCCGCCCCCCCGGTCCGGCGCGGCCGGGATGGGGCTTTGCCGGTGCCTTTGCCCTGCCCTGGCGGCTTATTCCAGAACGGCCCCGGGGTTCATGATTCCGTTCGGATCCAGCGCTGCCTTGATCGCCCGCATCGCCGCCAGCCGCGCGGGATCGCCGTAACGCTTCAGGTCGGCGACCTTCAGCCGCCCCACCCCGTGCTCGGCGCTGAACGAGCCGCCAAACCCTGCCACCAGCTCATGCACCAGCCGGCGGATGTCGGCGGGCGGCAGCGGGCTGTCCGCCCTGGACTGGCCGCGCGCCGGGAACACGTTGAAATGCAGGTTGCCATCGCCCAGGTGACCGAAACAGTTGATACGCAATTGCCCGGCCGCGTTCAGCCGTTCGCTCGCCGTCTCGATGAACTGCGGTATCGCGGACACGGGCAGAGAAATGTCATGCGAAGCGATCGAGCCGATGCGCTTGTTGGCTTCCGGGATGGATTCGCGCAGTTGCCAGAGTCCGGCACGCTGGGACCCGCTTTGCGACACGATGCCGTCGCTGCTCAGCCCGGCGCGTTCGGCCGCCTCGTAAAAGGCCGAAAGCATGGCCGTCGGATCGCCGCCGCCGGTCAGACCTATATCGACGAGCACGCTCCATGGCGGGCGTCGGGCCAACGGCTGGCGAATGTCCGGGAGCGTCTCGTCCAGGAATTCCAGCCCGGTGCCGTGGATCAGTTCGAAGGCTGAAATCGCCTCGCCGAAATGCCCGCGCGCCAGCGCCAGAAGCTCCAGCGCGGCCGCCGGCGAGGGCACCACCAGCAGCGCCGCCGCCTCGGCCCGGGGGCGCGCAAACAGGCGCAGCGTGGCCGCGGTGATCACCCCGAGCGTGCCCTCCGAGCCGATGAGAAGATCGCGCAGGTCATAGCCGGTGTTGTCCTTGTAAAGCCGCGTCAGCCCGTGCCAGACGCTGCCGTCCGGCAGCACGGCCTCCAGCCCCAGGCAGAGCGCACGCGCGTTGCCGTAGCGCAGCACGTTCAGCCCGCCCGCGTTGGTGGCCAGGTTGCCGCCGATCCGGCACGAGCCCTGCGCCGCCAGCGACAACGGGAACAGACGGTCAGCGGCAGCCGCGGCCTGCTGGACGTCGTGCAGGATCGCGCCGGCCTGCACCGAAATCGTCCCATCGGCCGGGTTGACATCGAGGATCTGCGTCATCCGCTCCAGCGACAGCACGATCGGGTCCGGGCCGTCGGGCATCACCTGCCCGCCGACCAGGCCGGTGCCGCCGCCATAGGGCACCACCGGGGTCCCGGTCCGGTTCGCCAGGCGCAGAATGGCGGCCACCTGTTCGGTGGCGCCGGGGGCCAGAACCACCCCCGCCCGCCCGTGAAACAGCCCGCGCGGCTCGGTCGTGTATGGCGTTGTCTCCGCCCGGAAACAGTCGACCGGCAAGATGGCGTGCAATTGCCGCAGAAGGTCTGCGTCCACCGGTTTCAGCGCCCTCGGCATCACGTTGTCCGCATGTCATGCGCAAGGTCCAGTATTTTTCGGCACGACCGGAAATTGCGCGCGCTCATCGGCGTCGTGATCACGCGCGTCAGCCTGGCTGCCAGGTTGGACCGGCCAACGCCCCTTGGCGCATACAGGTATAACACGCGGCCCAGAACCCGGAGCCGTTCGCCCTGCGTGGCGAGGGCCGACAGCGCTTTCGGCTCATCTGGATCAATCGCATCGAAGGCGAAATGAAGGTAGAGATTGGCCGGGTCGTTTTCAGCATCGGGAAACGGGTTGTCCCTGATTGCCGCCGCCAGAGCGGCCTCGCTCAACACCAGAACATCGGTCTGAAACCCGAAGTCACGCAGGATTGCTTCGGAAATCTGCGACGCCAGATCGGCAGGTTTGCCGGCGGCTCGGAAAACAGCATTTCCGGACTGAATATAGGTCGCAATCCCACCCAGCCCCAGCCGTGCGAGAGTTTCGCGAAACTCTGCCATGGGCAACTTCCTGTGGCCGCCGACATTTACACCGTGCAACAATGCGATCCAGCTTTGCAATTTCAAACTCCCTGCCGGGCTAGCCGACATCAGTCTTTCCGCGCCGGTCCTGGCGCAGATTGGCATAGAGCACATGGGTGCGCCAGCGCCCGTTGATCTGAAGGTAGCTCTGGGCCACGCCTTCATACTTGTAGCCGCATTTTTCCAGCAACCCGCGCGAGGCCCTGTTTTCCGGCAGGCAGGCGCTTTCGATGCGCGAAAGGTCAAGTTCGCTGAACGCGTAATGCACGACCGCCTCCAGCGCCTCGCGCATGTAGCCCTGGCGCGCGAACGGTTCGCCGATCCAGTAGCCGCAGGTGCCGGTCTGGGCCGGCCCGCGCCGGATCGGGTCCATCGTCAGCGCCCCGAGCAGCGCCTGGTCCTCCCGCCGGATCAGGAACAGCGGCAGCGCACTGCCATTGGCGATCGAACGGTTGGCCCAGTAGACGCGATTGGAAAAGGACTTGCGCGACAGATGGTCGGCCGACCAGAGCGGTTCCCACGGGGTCAGGAAATCGCGGCTGGCCTCGCGCAGGGCGCGCCACTGGCGGAAATCGCCCTGTTGCGGCGGGCGCAGGACCAGGCGCTGCGTGTCGATCCTGACCTTGCGCCGCCGCCGGAACATCAGGCCGCCAGTCGTTCGCGCAGCGCGTCCAGAACGGGCGCGGCTTCCACCGGACCATAGAGCGCCAGCGCCGTGCGTCCCGCGGCCATCCGCCCGGCAATGTCGCGAACCTGGGCTGTGCGCACCGCCTCGATCCGGGCAACGGTTTCCTCGATCGCCGGCACCCGGCCCCAGATCGCCACCATGCGGGCCAGGCGCTCGGCCCGTGACGACGGGCTTTCCAGCCCCATCAGCATGCCCGCCTTCAACTGGGCGCGGGCGCGTTCCACCTCGGCATCGCTCATGTCGTCGGCCGAGCGTTTCACTTCGTCAACGGCGACCGCCGCAAGTTCCCCGATCTGCGCCGGGCCGGTGCCGGCATAGATCGTCGTCATTCCGGTGTCGGCATAGGCGCCGGCCTGGGCATAGATCGAATAGCACAGGCCGCGCGCCTCGCGGACTTCCTGAAACAGCCGCGACGACATGCCCCCGCCAAGGGCCGTGGCAAAGACCTGCGCCACATGGATATCGTCGTCGCGATAGCCCGGGCTTTCCAGGGCCAGGGCGAAATGCGCCTGTTCCAGGTCCCGGACCCGGCGCCGCTCGCCCCCGGCAAAGCGGGCTTTTTCGGGGGCACCGCCGCGCCCCCGCTCCAGCGCGCCGAACAGCCGCTCGGCGGTGCGCGCAACGGTGTCGTGGTCCACGGCGCCGGCGGCAGCCAGGATCATCCGCTCGGGGCTGTAATGTTCGCGGACAAACCCCGAAAGATCCGCCTGCCCGAAGGCCGAGACCCGTTCCGAGGGGCCGAGGATCGTGCGTCCCATCGGCTGTCCCGGATAGGCGGCCTCCTGCAGCCAGTCGAAGATCACGTCGTCGGGCGTGTCCAGCGCCTGCCCGATTTCCTGCAGGATCACCCCGCGTTCGACCTCGATTTCGCGCGGGTCGAACACCGGGTTCAGAACGATGTCGGAAATCACGTCAAGGGCCAGCGGCACGTCCGCGCCCAGCACCCGGGCGTAGTAGGCGGTCAGCTCGCGCGAGGTATAGGCGTTGATATAACCGCCGACATTTTCGATGGATTCGGCGATTTCGCGCGCCGTTCGCCGCCCTGTGCCCTTGAAGGCCATATGTTCCAGGAAATGGGCGATGCCGTTTTGTTCCAGCCGCTCGTGGCGCCCGCCGGCGTTGACCCAGATCCCGACCGAAGCCGACTGCAGCCCCGGCATGTGTTCGGTGACAACGCTAAAGCCGTTGTCCAGCCTATCCAGTCTGACGTTCACCGGCGGCGCCTTTCGCGGATCAGCGATTGCAGCGCGCCCAGGTCGTTGGCGACCGGGGTCATGCGTTCTTCGCGTTCGAACAGGTCGGCCATGTGGGCCGGCAGCGCCGGGCGGGTGCCGGTGGCGGCCTCGACCGCATCGGGGAATTTCGCCGGATGCGCGGTGGCCAGCGTGATCATCGGCGCCGTCCCCAGGCTTTCCTGCGCCACCTTGACGGCCACCGCCGTATGCGGGCAGACGATCCGGCCGGTATCGCGGTAGATGGCGGCGATGGTGGCGCGGGTTTCGTCTTCGCTGGCGCGCCCGGTGGCGTAAAGTTCGCGCAGGTATTGCAGCGCGCCCCGGGGAATCGCGAAACGCCCGGTGTCGCGCAGCGCGTCCATCAGCTGCGCTACCGCCGCGCCATCGCGCCCGCAGGCGTCGAACAGCGCGCGTTCGAAGTTCGACGACACCTGGATATCCATCGACGGGCTGATCGAGGGCGCGACCCCGCGGGTTTCGTAGACCCCGCTTTCCAGCGCCCGGTGCAGGATGTCGTTCTGGTTGGTGGCGATCACGAGCCGCTCGATCGGCAGGCCCATGCGCCGGGCGATGGTGCCGGCGTAGATGTCGCCGAAATTGCCGGTGGGCACGGTGAAATCCACGGCGCGGTGCGGCGCCCCCAGCGACACCGCCGAGGTGACGTAATAGACCACCTGCGCCAGCACCCGCGCCCAGTTGATCGAGTTGACGCCGGCCAGGCGCACCTCGTCGCGAAAGGCAAAATCGTTGAACATGTCCTTCAGCCGCGCCTGGCAATCGTCGAAATCGCCATCGAGCGCCAGCGCGTGCACGTTGGCCTCGCCGGGCGTGGTCATCTGCCGGCGCTGCACCTCGGATACGCGGCCCTCGGGGAACAGGATGAACACGTCCACGTTGTCCAGTCCCCGGAACGCCTCGATCGCCGCCGAGCCGGTATCGCCCGAGGTGGCGCCGACGATGGTCACCCGCTGCCCGCGCCGCGCCAGCGCCGCCTGGAACAGCTGGCCGATCAGCTGCATGGCGAAATCCTTGAACGCCAGCGTCGGCCCGTGGAACAGTTCCAGCAGGAAATGGTTGGACCCGATCTGGGTGATCGGCGCGCGCGCCGCATGGGCGAACCCGGCATAGGCGCGCGCGATGATCTCGTGCAGTTCGTCTTCGGCAAAGCTTTCGCCAAGGAAGGGGCGCATCACCCGAAACGCGGCCTCTTCGTAGGACAGCCCCGCCAGGGCGGCCATCGCGTCGGGAGCCATCGCCGGCACGTCACGCGGCACATAAAGCCCGCCATCGCGGGCAAGGCCGCTCAGCATGGCCTCTTCGAAACTCAGCACAGGCGCCTGCCCGCGGGTGGAGACATATTGCATCGGAGGCGGATTCTTCGATTGTTCCTCAGTCGGCTCTGCGCTTGATACGCCACAGCAGATAGGCTGTCATCCCCAACCAGACGGCGGCAAGCAAAAACCATGTGATCGCGTATTGCAGGTGGTCGTTGGGGATGCCCTCGGTTCCCACCGGCGCGGGCACGACGCCATCGCCGGTCTGGCTTGCGGCCACGATCAGCACCGGTTCCGTTCCCAGCGCCTGCGCCATCGCCGACACGTCCCGGGCAAACCAGATGCCGGCTTTCAGGTCCGGTGGCGGCGTGAAACTGTCGGTTTCATCGGGCCAGTGCAGGTTGCCGGTGACCTGAAGGTGCCTGGGCGCGCGGACACTGTCCTTTTGGGAAAGCGGAATGAAACCGCGATCCAGCAGGATGCGCCGGCCGCCGTCGGTGACAAGGGCGTTGATCACCCGGTAGCCGGGGCCGAAGCTTTCCCGGCTCGTCAGGACATCGATTTCCGGCTTTTCGATGCGCCCGGACACGCTCACCGCCAGATACTTGTCGCGTGCCGCGTCCGGTCGGGCGGGCAGCGCCACCGCCGGCGCGTGAATGCGCGCCTCGATCTGCGCAAGCAGGGCTTCTTTCCACGCCAGCCGCCTCAGTTGCCAGACGCCAAGCGACAAAAGGATGGCAACCCCCAGCACACCGAAGACGAGCGGCGCGATCATTTTCTTGTGCATGGCCGGCCCCCGAATGGAAAGGCACGGGCCACCGGGCCCGCGCCTTGCGTTTGCGACAAGGCCCGATCGCGGCGACCGGGCACCGGATTGTCAGCCACCCCAGATGTAGACCGCACCGAACAGGAACAGCCACACCACGTCAACGAAGTGCCAGTACCAGGCCGCTGCCTCCAGGCCCACGTGATGCTCGGGCGAGAACTGCCCGCGGATCGCGCGCACCAGGCAGACGAACAGGAAAATCGTGCCGATGATCACATGGAACCCGTGGAAACCGGTGGCCATGAAAAACGACGCCCCGTAGATATTGCCGGCCAGCCCGAAGGCCGCGTGGCTGTATTCGAAAGCCTGCAGCACGGTGAACATCAGGCCCAGGAAAACCGCGATCGCCAGACCGCTGATCAGGTCCTTGCGGTTGTTTTCATGCACCAGCGCATGGTGCGCCCAGGTCACCGCCATGCCCGAGCACAACAGCACCAGCGTGTTGATCAGAGGCAGGTGCCAGGGGTCGAAGGTCTGAATGCCCGCCGGCGGCCAGGTGCCTTCGACCTTGGGATAGCCCTCGGCCATGGGATAGAGCGCATGCTTGAAAAACGTCCAGAACCATGCCGAGAAGAACATGACCTCGGACATGATGAACAGCAGCATCCCGTAGCGCAGCCCGATGATGACGACCGGCGTATGGTCGCCCTCCTGGGCCTCGTGCACCACGTCCGCCCACCAGCCGAACATGACATACAGCACACCGACCAGCCCGATCACGAACATCCACGGCGTGTTGTTTTCGATGGCCGGCGACACCATCAGCACGAAGCCGAACAGCATGACGAACCCCGACAAGGCCCCCAGCAGCGGCCAGATCGAGGGGTTCAGGATATGATAGTCGTGGTTTTTAACATGCGCCATTTTCGGACCCCTGTCTTGGGACTAGTTGGAACTCCCGCCGACAGCCGACGCATCGGCATGGTCTTCGGGAAGATCGGTTTCGTGGAAGGTATCGGAAAGGGTGATGTGCCCGCCGTGGCGTGCATCCCGGCCCCGGCTCAGGTCGGCAGCGCCACGGGATGCGGCCGGCATCCGGGCGCTTTCGCCGATGCGCCGCGACATTTCGTGCGCGCCGGCCCCGACTGTCCGGGACATGCCGCGTTTCGCATCCGCATCGAAGCGCAGGCCGACGGTCCGCGCCGGGGCCATCGCCCCCATCGCCGCCATGGCGTCCGCAAAGTCCGCAACGCCCAGGGCCGGGACCGGGGTTTTCTGCCGCGCGTCCAGCGTCATTGCGACACACTGCCTGTCGGGGGCTGATGGTCGAATCCTTCGATCATCCCGCCCTCGTGGAGCTTCGCAACGGTCAGCGCAAAGACCAGCGCGGCGAACGCGCCCAGCACCACGCCCAGCCCGACGTTGCGCCCCAGCCGGCGCTTGTGGAGTTCATGTTCGCGCGTCAACCCCATCACCAGCCCCCCAGACCGACCAGGCGCAGGGTCGCTTCCACAAGGAGCGAACCGAAGCCGAAAAACAGGTAGTAGAGCGAAAACCGGAAAAAGGCCTTCTCGGCGGCGAAATTGTCGGCCGAGGCCGCCTCCGCGTCGCGCCGCCACAGCCCGATTGCGCCCGTCACGAACCGGAGATTGGTCAGCACCGCCGTCGCAAGCGCCACCGGCCCGCCGATGGAACTTGCCGCCAGGCCCAGAGAAACCGGGACCAGC
The DNA here is from genome assembly GCA_026984895.1 of Paracoccaceae bacterium. Classification (GTDB taxonomy): domain Bacteria; phylum Pseudomonadota; class Alphaproteobacteria; order Rhodobacterales; family Rhodobacteraceae; genus JAJRUE01. Next base: position 620 of record JALSRF010000329.1, on the reverse strand, counting down.
AGCAGCGTGTAGGCCAGGATATGGTTGCGCGTGACCCGTGCCCCGTGGGTGACCGTCAGCATCGGCACACCAGCCCTGGAGTAATCGGTCTTCATGAACAGCGCCAGCGCCCAGAAATGGGGCGGCGTCCACATGAAGATCAGGGCAAACATCAACAGGGCCTCGATCGAGACGTTGCCGGTGACCGCTGCCCAGCCGATCATCGGCGGCAACGCGCCGGCCGCACCGCCGATGACGATGTTTTGCGGCGTCCAGCGCTTGAGCCACATGGTGTAGATCACCGCGTAGTAGAAGATCGTGAACGCCAGAAGTCCGGCCGCCAGGAAGTTCGTCGCCAGCGCCAGCATCACCACGGACATGACCGACAGGGTGATGCCCAGGGCGAACGCCTCGCTCCCCTCGACCAGGCCCGCGGGCACCGGCCGGCCGGCGGTGCGCTTCATCAGCGCATCGATATCGGCGTCATACCACATGTTCAGCGCCCCCGAGGCCCCGGCCCCGATGGCAATGAAGAGCACGGCCGAAAACCCCACCACCGGGTTGATCCCCCCCGGCGCGACCAGAAGCCCGACCATCGCGGTGAACACCACCAGCGACATGACCCGCGGCTTGAGCAGCGC
>JALSRF010000328.1 GCA_026984895.1 Paracoccaceae bacterium | reverse complement strand
CGCCAGGTAGTCGCGAAACCCGGCCTCGCGCTCGCCGACGGTGATATTGGTGCTGGTTTCGCTCATGGCATTTCCCGGCAAGTCGCGGGCGCCGCCCTTCGGTGGCGCGCTGGATCAGTCAATCGTTCGAGGCAACGGTTACCGTCTGCGGCAGCCCGGCGAATTCGGCTTTCGCGTCCTGAAGCCACTTGTCGTAGGCCTCCTGGCTCACCACCTTCACGGTGATCGGCATGAAGGCATGGTCCTTGCCGCACAGCTCCGAGCACTGGCCGAAATAGATGCCCTCCTTTTCGGCGCGGAACCACAGTTCGGCGATCCGTCCGGGCACGGCGTCCTGTTTCACGCCGAAGGCCGGCACCGCCCAGCTGTGAATCACGTCCGCACCGGTGACCTGCATCACCACGATCTTGTTGACCGGGACCACGACCGGGTTGTCGGCGGCCAGCAGGTATTCATCCTGGTTGTATCCGTGAGCGGCAAGTTCGTCGCGTGCCAGCAGGAAGCTGTCGAAACCGAAGCCCTGGTCCGGGTATTCGTAGCTCCAGTACCACTGGTTGCCGGTGACCTTGATGGTCAGGTCGGCCTCGGGGATTTCCTGTTGCTTGAACAGCACCTGAAGCGAATAGGCCCCGATGAAGACCAGCACCAGGATCGGCCCCAGCGTCCAGACGATCTCGACCGGGGTATTGTGCGTGAAACGCGACGGCGTCGGGTTCATGCGCTTGTTGTAACGCAGGATCACGATCAGGAGCAGCACCATCACCAGCAGGACGATGGCGCCGATGATATAGTTGATCATGCTCTCCAGCGCCTGCTGATCGCGCGCAAGATCGGTGCCCGGGGACTGAAAGGAAATCCCGCCCGAGACCGGCCTGCCGACCGTCTCCAACCCCGCCAGGCCATCCTGCGCCACGGCGACGCCGGTCATCAATGTTGCCACGACAAGGGCCCAGAAGCCCGAAAGAATGGAGGTCAGACGCATTTTCACTTCCTGTTCGCAACGCGGAACGAACCGCGGTTATTTAGTCCTGTCCGCCAGCGCCGGCAGAATCCGGTTGTCTCTGGCCGCTTTGAAACCATATTAGATGCGGCGAGACAAGACGTCGCCTTGCGGCAAACAGCCGCTTTTGGGATGCGGCCCCTTGGCGGGACAGGAGTTTGACAGGAGAACGCAATGCCGGCCGACAAGTTCCGCCCCTTCGAGACAAGTCTGGACCGCGACCGGGCGCTTGACCTGCTGCAACGCACGATCGCGGGCGGCGACGATGGCGAACTGTTCCTGGAGCGGCGCCGCGCCGAGGTGCTGGTGCTGGACGACGGACGCATCAGGACCGCAAGCTACGACGCCTCCGAAGGCTTCGGCCTGCGCGCGGTGCGCGGCGAAACCACCGGCTATGCGCATGCCACCGAAATCAGCGAAGCCGCGCTTGCGCGCGCGGCCGAAACCGCCCGGCTTGCCGTTGCCGACGGCGGCGGCACCCTGGCAGAAGCGCCCGCCGGCACCAACCGGCGGCTCTACACGTCGAACGACCCGCTGGGCGAAGTCGCCTTTGCGCTCAAGATCGATACCCTGCGCGAAATCGACGCCTTCGCGCGCGCGCTCGACAGGCGCGTGGTCCAGGTTTCGGCCACCATCGCCGCCTCGATGCAGGAGGTCGAGATCCTGCGCCCCGAAGGCACGGTGCTGCGCGACGACCGGCCCCTGGTCAGCGTCAGCGTCGCCGTGATCGTCGAAGACCGCGGGCGGCGCGAGAGCGGCCACCACGCCAGCGGCGGGCGCATGGAGATGAGCGGGTTCCTCGCCCCGGACAACTGGAAGGCCACGGCCCGCGAAGCGCTG
>JALSRF010000327.1 GCA_026984895.1 Paracoccaceae bacterium | reverse complement strand
GCCCCTTTCGGTGCCCCGTTCAGCGCCAGTCGAAAAAGCCCTTTCCGGCGCGCGCCAGCAGCGCTTCCGCCATCTCCCGGCCAAGCGCGGCGCCGTCCTCGACCGGGGCGCTGCGATCGTCGTCAAGCGATTGCGAACCGTCGGTCCGCAGGATTTCCCCGCGCAGCCGCAACGTGCTGCCATCCAGTTCGGCCAGCCCGGCAATGGGCGTCTGACACGACCCGTCCAGCGCTTTCAGAAAGGCGCGCTCGGCGGCCAGGCGATGCGCCGTGGGCGGGTGGTGGACCGCCTCCAGCATCGCCGCCGTGCGGCTGTCGGAGGTCCGCCTCTCGATCCCGATCGCGCCTTGGGCCACCGCCGGCAGCATGGTCTCCGGGGCGATCGGCGTGGCAGGGACATCGTCTGCGCCCAGCCGGTTCAGCCCCGCCATCGCCAGGAAGGTGGCCCGGGCCACGCCCTCGGACAGCTTGCGCAGCCGGGTCTGGACATTGCCGCGAAATTCGACGACCTGCAGGTCGGGCCGCCGGTTGAGCAACTGCGCGCGCCGCCGCAGGCTGGAACTGCCCACCACCGCGCCCTCGGGCAGGTCCTCGACCCCGCCGGGCTCAGCCGACACGAAGGCATCGCGCACATCCTCGCGCGGCAGGTAGCAGCCCAGCGTCAGCCCGGCGGGCTGCTCCACCGGCATGTCCTTCATCGAATGCACCGCGATATCGATGGTCCCGCGCAGCAGCGCTTCTTCGATTTCCCTTGTAAACAGCCCCTTGCCGCCCAGATCCTTGAGCGGGCGGTCCTGCACCCTGTCGCCCGTGGTCGAGATGACCACCACTTCGAACGCATCTTCGGCGATCGCAAACGCCGCGGCCAGCCGCGCGCGCGTCTCGTGCGCCTGCGCCAGCGCCAGCGGCGAACCGCGGGTGCCGATCTTCATCGGGGCATCGGGGGTGGGCAGGTTTCGTGTCATGCCTGCCCTGATACTTGCGTCACAGGGTCCTGACAACCGCCCGATCGTCACCTGTTACTTGACAAATCCGCGCGGGCGCAGGACCACGGCGCCAGAACTTTGCGCGAAAGGGATGGCATGGCGCCGAAAAAGAAGCTGCTGCGTGCACTGGCCGGAGAGACCACACGGGTTCCGCCCATATGGATGATGCGCCAGGCCGGGCGCTATCTGCCGGAATACCGGGCCACCCGTGCCCGGGCCGGCGATTTTCTCACGCTGTGCTATACCCCCGAGCTTGCGGCGGAAGTGACGCTGCAGCCGATCCGCCGGTTCGGGTTCGACGCGGCAATCCTGTTTGCCGACATCCTGTTGCTGCCGCAAGCGCTCGGGGCCGAACTCTGGTTCGAGGCGGGCGAGGGTCCGCGCCTTTCCACCACCACGACCAGCGATCAGGTCGGCGCGCTGAAACCCGCCCAGGCGGCCCACGAAACGCTGGCCCCGGTCTATGAAACCGTGCGCATCGTCGCGCGCGAACTCCCGCCCGAAACCGCGCTGATCGGCTTTGCCGGCGCCCCCTGGACGGTGGCCACCTACATGGTCGCCGGGCGCGGCACCCCCGACCAGGGGCCGGCGCACCGGCTGATTGCCGAAGACCGCGCCACGTTTTCGGCGCTGATCGAGCACCTGACAGAGGCAACGGTGGAATATCTCGCCGCCCAGGTCGAGGCCGGGGTGGAAGCGGTAAAACTGTTCGACAGCTGGGCCGGCTCACTGGAGGGGCGGGATTTCGACGACTTCGCCGTGGCGCCGACACGTCGGATTGCCTCGGCGCTCAAGGCCCGCTTTCCCGGGCTGCCGGTCATTGCCTTTCCGCGCGAGGCGGGCGAACGCTATGCCGGCTTTGCGCGTGCCACCGGCGTGGACTGCGTGGCGCTGGACAATTCCGTCGATGCCGCCTGGGCGGCCGGCCATGTGCAGATCGACGGCTGCGTTCAGGGCAATCTGGCCCCGCAGCACATGGTGACGGGCGGACAGGCGCTGATCGAGGAAACCCGCCGCATCCTGCGTGCCTTTTCCGGCGGACCGCATGTCTTCAACCTCGGGCACGGCATAACCCCCGAGGCAGACCCTGAAAACGTGGCGCTGATGGTCGAAACGGTGCGCGCGGGCGTCTGACATATGACAGCAATGCCCGCGGCGCGCCCGGCAGAGCGATCCGGCGCCGCGTCGGTTCAGGGGGCCGCGTCGTTTCACAAGGCGCTTGGCCCTGCCAGGGTTCCGCGCAGACGGCCTGAAGCAGGCCGCGCAAGGGCGAAACCGGCCCCGAGCCCCCGGGACAGGCGACGCAAGACAGGCGAAGGACGACAGGCGAAGGAACCGCCCCGCGGGACCGCGAAAACAGCGGGCCCGTCGCGGGGGCACCGGCCCCGAACCCGCCGGTCGTGACGCGGCGCGCGCGCCCGCCCGTGCCGCCGGATCGCCGACCGGCAGGGGCGCGGTCGGACAAAGGGCCACCGGGCGCGCGCCGGTGCGCGCCATCACCGGGCGGTTTTCCCGGCCCGCTTCCGGCCCGAATCGGGCCTGTCCCCGGCCCCGGCCCCGAGCCCGGTTTCCTGCTGGCCCCGGCCGCCTTGCCCTGGCTGCCGGCGCCGTGCCGCGCGGGCGCAGATGTTCGGTGTCCTGCCCGGCTCCAGGCTCAGCCCGGCCCCGCAGTAAGCGCATTCCCATTCTCCCGGCCGCACGCGGCGCCAGCGGCAGTTCCGGGTCAGCCCCGAGGTGCGGTGGCGCCAGTACATCGCCGCCAGCGCAACCACGGCAATGACAAGAACCAGCGGCACCGCGTTCAGCGCCTCGGCTTGCCCATCGGGGTTTTGACGTAGCTCAGATCCTGCGCCCTGACCCCCGGCTGGCGGGCCGGATGGACGCTTTCGTCGCGCCCGTAGTCGAACGACACGCCGGTGCCCTCGACGATCCGGTTCATCATGTTGAACATGCCGGCGATCTGCACCGCCTCGAACAGCGCCCTTTCGGACCAGCCCGCCGCCAGAACCGCGTCGATGTCGGCCTGACGGATGCGCGCGGGCAGGGTGTTGAGCTTTTTCAGATAGGACAGGAGCACCTTCAGATCGTCGCCCACCGGCGCGCTGTCGGCATCGTCCAGCAGGGCCGCAAGCACGTCTTCGCCGATGCCGAAAGCCCGCGCATATATGGCATGCGAGCCGTGGCAGAAGGTGCAGCGGTTCAGCCCCGAGACATAGGCCGCGATCATCTCGCGCGTGGCGATGTCCAGATCGCCCTCGGCGCGCATCACCGCCTCGGTAAAGGCCATCAGGCTGTCCTTGCTGTGCGGGAACAGCGCGAACAGCTCGGACAGATGCGCGCCCTCCGGCAGCGATGGAAGCTTGGCCACGCCGGGTTCCTCCCTTCGGGTCTAGACCGCCCGCTCGACCATCATCTTCTTGATCTCGGCGATCGCTTTCGCCGGGTTCAGCCCCTTGGGGCAGGTCTTGGTGCAGTTCATGATGGTATGGCAGCGATACAGCTTGAACGGGTCTTCCAGATCGTCCAGCCGTTCGCCGGTGGCCTCGTCCCGGCTGTCGATGATCCAGCGGTAGGCATGCAAGAGCGCGGCGGGGCCAAGGTATTTGTCCCCGTTCCACCAGTAGCTGGGGCATGACGTGCTGCACGAGGCGCACATCACGCATTCATACAGCCCGTCCAGCTTCTTGCGGTCCTCGATCGACTGGCGCCATTCCCTTTCGGGCCGGTTCGTCTTCGTCTCCAGCCAGGGCATGATCGAGGCATGCTGGGCATAGAAATGCGTAAGATCCGGGATCAGGTCGCGCACGACCTCGGTGTGCGGCAGCGGATAGATCGATACATCGCCCTTGATCTCGTCCAGGCCGTAGATGCAGGCCAGCGTGTTGATCCCGTCGATATTCATGGCGCAGGAGCCGCAGATGCCCTCGCGACAGGAGCGGCGGAACGACAGCGTCGGGTCGATTTCGTTCTTGATCTTGATCAGCGCGTCCAGAACCATCGGCCCGCATGTGTCCATATCGACGAAATAGGTATCGACACGCGGATTGTCGCCGTCATCCGGGCTCCAGCGGTAGATACGGAAGGTGCGCAGCCTGGTCGCCCCCTCGGGCTTGGGCCACGTCTTGCCGGTGCGGATGCGGCTGTTTTTCGGAAGTGTCAGTTGGACCATCTTCGCCTCCTCAATAGACGCGTTTCTTGGGTGCGAATTTCTTCATGTCCACGCCGCCCTCTTCGGGGGGGGTCAAGGGCTGTTCGTGCACCGGGCGGTAGGTGATCCTGGTCTTGCCGCCCATCTCGACCCAGGCCAGCGTGTGCTTGCGCCATTTCTTGTCGTCGCGCTCGGGGAAATCCTCGCGCGCATGCGCCCCGCGGCTTTCCTTGCGCGCGTTCGCGCCCTCGATGATCGCGGTGGCGTTGATCATCAGGTTTTCCAGTTCCATCGTCTCCATCAGGTCGCTGTTCCACACCAGCGAACGGTCGGTAACCTTCAGGTCGCCCATCTCGCCCCAGATCGACTGGATCGCCTTCACCCCGTCGGCCAGGGATTCCGCCGTTCGGAACACGGCCGCGTCCCTTTGCATGGCGCGCTGCATCTCAAGGCGCACCTGGGCAGTGGGATAAGCGCCGCCTGCATGGCGCAGCTTGTCGAACCGGTCCAGAATCGCGTCTGCCTTTTCGGCGCCCGCGTCGGGCACGGCGGCCTTGCGGTCCACCACCTCGGCGGCGCGAATTGAAGTCGCACGCCCCAGCACCACGATATCCAGGAGCGAATTGGTGCCCAGCCGGTTGGCCCCGTGCAACGAAGCGCTGGCGCATTCGCCCGCCGCCATCAGCCCCGGCACGATGGCGTCGGGATTGCTTCTGGTCGGGCGCAGCACCTCGCCCCAGTGGTTGGTGGGGATGCCGCCCATGTTGTAATGCGCGGTGGGCAGAACCGGGATCGGCTCCCTGGTGACATCGACACCGGCGAAGATGCGCGCGCTTTCGGCGATGCCCGGCAGGCGTTCATGGATCACCTCGGCCGGCAGGTGGCTGAGGTTCAGGTTGATGTGGTCCTTGAGCGGCCCGACCCCGCGGCCTTCGCGGATCTCCAGCGTCATGCAGCGCGAAACCACGTCGCGGCTGGCCAGATCCTTGAAGGTGGGGGCGTAGCGTTCCATGAAGCGCTCGCCTTCCGAGTTGGTCAGATAGCCGCCCTCGCCGCGCACCCCTTCGGTGATCAGCGGGCCGACACCGTAGATGCCGGTGGGGTGGAACTGCACGAACTCCATGTCCTGCAACGGCAGGCCCGCGCGCGCCACCAGCCCGCCGCCGTCGCCGGTGCAGGTGTGCGCCGAGGTGCAGCTGAAATAGGTGCGCCCGGCGCCGCCGGTGGCCAGCACCACCAGTTTCGCGTTGAAGCGGTGCAGCGTGCCGTCGTCCAGCTTCCAGGCCATCAGCCCGGTGCAGGCGCCGTCGTCGTCCATGATCAGGTCGAGCGCGAAATACTCGATATAGAATTCCGCGTTGTGCTTCAGAGACTGGCCGTAGAGCGTGTGCAGCATGGCGTGGCCGGTGCGGTCGGCGGCGGCACAGGCGCGCGACACCGGGACGCCTTCGCCATATTCGGTGGTGTGGCCGCCGAAGGGACGCTGGTAGATCCTGCCGTCTTCGGTGCGCGAAAACGGCACCCCGTAATGTTCCAGTTCGTAGACCGCGCGCGGCGCCTCGCGGGCGACATATTCGATGGTATCGTTGTCGCCCAGCCAGTCCGAACCCTTGACCGTGTCATACATGTGCCACTGCCAGTGGTCTTCGCCCATGTTGCCCAGGCTGGCGGCCACGCCCCCCTGGGCCGCCACGGTGTGGCTGCGGGTGGGGAAAACCTTGGTCACGCAGGCGGTGCGCAGCCCCTGTTCGGCCATGCCCAGCGTGGCGCGCAGCCCGGCGCCGCCCGCCCCCACCACGACCACGTCATGATGGTGTGTCTCGTATTCGTATGCTGCCATTGTCCGTTACCCCTGAAGCGCCAGTCTGACCAGTGCGAACACCGCCAGGGCGGCGGCGCCGTAGCTGATGCAGATCATCGCGACGATGGCGATCTCGCGCGCGATGCCGTGCACATAGTCCTCGATCATCATCTGCACGCCGTTCTTGAAATGCATGAAACCGACCACGATGGTCAGCGCGGCGATCGTGGCCGGCACGGGGCGCGCATAATAGGCAAGCACCTCGGCATGGGAACGCCCGAGCATGGCGCCGAAGCTGAACACGAACAGCGGCACCAGCACGATCAGCCCCGCCGAACTCACGGTCATGCTCCAATGCCGCCCGGTGCCCCGGCGCGCGGCGCCAAGGCCGGTTGCGCGTTTTCTGTCTGTCAGGAAATGCATCCGCGCCCTCCTATACCACGATCACGGTGAAAAGAGTCAGAACCACCGAGCCGACGATCACGCCCCAGCCCAGCTTTTCGGCCGTGTCGAGCTCGAGCCCGATGCCCGCATCCCAGATCAGGTGCCGCACCCCGGCCAGCGCGTGATACCACATCGCCCAGAGCGACAGCGTCATCACCAGGTCGCCCAGCCAGCTTGTCATCGCGGCGTTCATCCAGTCGAAGGCCGCCTGCGAGGTGGCCGCGGCCAGAAACCAGGCGACCACCAGCAATGCGCCCACCAGCAGCGCGTTGCCGCTGATGCGCGTCAGTATCGAGGTGATCGAGGTCAGTTGCGGCCGGTAGATCGTCAGGTGCGGGGAAAGTGGTCGCTCGACCTTTCTTGCGTCCGCCATGTGCATCCCTTTCAGATTCGGAAATGACCGTTGTATTCATGTGTATTCATGCAAGACGGTTCTAGGCGGATTTTGCGCCCGGTTACAGGGAGGATGGCGCAACTTGGCCTTCGGCAAGCCGAATAAGGCCCGATTTTTTCGCAAGGTGATCACGATTTTCATTTATGTGATCACATATTTACCGCCGAAATCTCGCGCCAGATCAGCGCCGTGGTCGGAATGCCCCGCGACTCTGCCCCGCCGGCGAGGGGAGCGTCAGCTTGCATGCCCAGTTGTGATCACATCGGGACCAGCGCCCAGTAGTCGAGGTCCAGCAGCACTTCGGGCAGGTATTTGCCGTCCGCTGCGCGCAGGCGGAAGGCGTCGCCCCGGGTCGCGACCAGGCGCAGCCGCAACGCCCCCACCCCGGGGGCCGCGGTTTCGGCGCGGTCCAGAACCTCGGACCAGGCGCGCACCGTGTCTCCGGCGAAACAGGGGTTGGCATGCACCCCGCCATTGAGCCCGGCCAGCAGCTGGGCATTGGCCAGCCCGTTGAACGACAGCGCGCGGGCCAGCGAGATCACATGTCCGCCATAGATCAGCCGCCGCCCGTCGTCGCGCGCCGACGCATCGAAATGCACCCGGGCCGTGTTCTGCCACAGCCGGGTGGCCATCATGTGTTCGGCTTCCTCGATGGTGACGCCATCCACATGGTCGATCCGTTCGCCCACCGTATAGTCGCCCAGGCGGTGCGCTTCGCCCGCCAGGGCAAAGTCATAGCCGGAAAAATCCAGCCCCTCGGGCACCACAAGGTCCTCGGCACGCACCGAATCGGCCAGCGCGGGGATCACCGTCTCGGGCGCCCGGGCAAGCGGGTCGCGCTTGCGCACCATTACCCAGCGCACATAGCTCAGCACCGGTTCGTCACGCTGATTTCGCCCGGTCGTGCGCACCCAGACAATCCCGGACTTTCCGTTGGAGTTCTGTTTCAGACCGATCACTTCGCTGAAGGCGCGCAAGGTGTCCCCGGGCCAGACCGGCGCCAGCCAGCGGCCTTCGGCATAGCCCAGGTTGGCCACGGCATTCAGCGAAATGTCAGGCACCGTCTTGCCGAAAACCACGTGAAAGGCGATAAGCTCGTCCAGCGGCGAGCGGGCCAGCCCGCAGCCCTGCGCGAAGGCATCCGACGCGTGCAGCGCATGGCGCGCCGGGTATAGCGCGTGATAGAGCGCGCGCTCGCCCGGCCCGACCGTGCGCGGCACCGCATGCGCGATCACCTCGCCCAGCCGGTAATCCTCGAAAAACCGTCCGCGGCCGGTTTTCACGGCTGCCCCCGCGTCATCTCGGGCGCGCGGGCCGCCGCGTCATCCCGGATCACCGCCTGCGCGCAGCGCATCTTGCCGCGGGCCGCGTCAAAGGCATAGGCCGGGCTGCCGTAAAGCTCCCAGCCTTGCGACAGCGCCTCGCTCACCTTGTGACAGAAGGCTGCCGTGTCGTCTTCGCTCAACAGTCGATAGGCTTTCATGTCGCGTTCGTCTCCACTTGCATTTCCTCTTGCGCCCCCGTGGGCCGCCTCCTGCGCCCCCTTGCGCCCCCTTGCGCCCCCTTGCGTCCGGTCTGCGGCCCTGCTCCAGCCCGGATCCGGTCGCCGGCGAACGGGGCTACATGCCGGTAAACGGCGAAACCCCGACCCAGCCGTGAATCGCGCCGATCGCCGCATAGGCCAGCAGGCTCATCACCGCCAGGCGGATATCTCCGGCCGGGGTGCCGCCCTGCCACGGGGCGGTTTCATCCCCCGCCCGGTTGATCGCAACCATGGAAACCGCCGCCCACAGCCCAAGCCCGCCAAACAGCACGAAAGAGCGCAGATCGCCATTGACCAGAACATGCGCCGCGGCCCAGACGACCACCCCGAGCAGCATCGGGTGGCGCAGCCGCGCACGCAGCCGGCTGCGCGAATGGCCGACGATCATCAGCGCCACCGCCCCCAGCATGAGCAGGTTGTTGACCCCGCGCAGCGCCGGCCCGGTGCCCCAGAACAGCGTTGAGTCCGCCTGCCCGTAGCCCACCGCCATCATCCAGATGGCCAGCACCGACAGCACCGCAACCAGCCCCTTCGCACCGGTGCCCATGCGCGCCCGAAGCCCGGGCGCCAGCCGCTTGAACAGATGCGCGAGGCTCCACAGAACCACCCCCGAAATCAGCAGAGTCATGACGTCCCTCCATCTGCCTTGCCGGCCGGGCCGTGCCCGGCCGCCCTTGCCAATGTGGCGCGGGCGGTATCCACGTGCAGGTTCTCCACGATCTGGCCATCCACAACCGCAACCCCCTGCCCGCGCGCGCGCGCCTCTTCGAAGGCCGCAATCTGGCGCCGCGCCAGATCGATCTCCGATTCGCTCGGAGAAAAGGCCGCGTTTGCCGTCGCAATCTGCGCGGGGTGAATCAGGGTCTTGCCGTCAAACCCCATGTCGCGCGCATGGACGCATTCGCGCATCAGCCCGTCGTCGTCCCTGAAGGCATTGAACACGCCATCGACGCAGACCACCCCGGCTGCGCGCGCCGCCAGGAGGCAGGTCTGCAAGGCAGTCATCAGCGGGGCGCGGTCCGGCACTGCCCGGCTGTTCAGTTCGCGCGCCAGATCGTTCGTCCCCATGACAAGGCCGGCAATGCGTTCATGCGCGGCAATGCCCGCGGCGTTCAGCACACCGGCAGCGGTTTCCATCATCGCCCAGAGCGGCAGGTCGCCGACCAGCCCGCCGGCCGCGTCCACATCCGCCGGACCGCCGACCTTCGGGAGCACCACGGCATCGGCCAGCCCCGCGGAAAACGCGCGCGCATCGGCTTCACCCCAAATCGTGTCGAGCGCATTGATGCGCACCAGGCGTCGGCGCGCGCCGTAGCCCCCTTCCGAGAGCGCCCCCACAAGCGTTTCACGCGCGCCGTCCTTCTGTTCCGGGGCAACCGCATCTTCCAGGTCGAAGATGATCGCATCCACCGGCAGGCTGCGCGCCTTGGCCAGCGCGCGGGTGTTCGATGCCGGCAGATAGAGAACGCTCCGATACGGGTGGTGATCCTGCGTCATGAGTCAGTCCATCTTGTTTCGCCTCGCAGGAAAGTTCCACGTATCGCCGCCCGAACGCAAGGTCTTTTCGCCGCGTCGCAGCGAACGCCCTGTTAACCGAAGTTTGACCGCGCCCAGGCACCGTCGGGGGCCAGTCCGTGCGCGCCGCGGCGTCGCGGATCACTGGCAACGGGCCGATGCGGCCAGTCTCGGGGGAACGCCGATGAACCGTCAGATCTTTGCCTACACGCTTCTGCTGGCCGCCATGCTGATGGCCGCGCAATCGGCCTTTGGCGCGCAGCGGCGCCCTTGCGCGCGGCGCGAAACCCTGGTGGCGCAGCTGGCCGATCGCTGGGGCGAAACCGCTCAGGCCATCGGGCTGAACGGCGACGCGCTGCTTGAACTGTTCGCCTCTCGCGAGACCGGCACATGGACGCTGGCCCTCACCGGTGCCGACGGCATCAGCTGCATCATCGCCGCCGGCACGGCCTTCCAGACGGCCCTGCCCGCGCCCGGCACCAAGGACCCGGACGCCTGAGGCGCGGGGTTTCGCACCCCGCCCCCGGTTTCGCACCCCGCCCCCCG